>JANMPF010000419.1:0-4062 GCA_031369725.1 Rhodobiaceae bacterium
TGTGCCTGGGCCAGGAAGATGCAGCCGATCTTCGCGCACCCCTGCGGGCGTCTGAAGGCAACGAGCTGCTCAACGCCGCCATCGATGAAGCCATTGGCCGCAAGCCCAAGGGGCACGATTTCATCATCGACCGGCGCCACAACAAGCCCGCCATATCGCGGCACATGAGTGTCACTGGCGGATAGTTTGCGTTGCCGCTACACAGCGCCAATGACCAATCCTGCCCAGAATCATACGGCGCGCGCTGGCCTCTACATGGTCGTCACCACGGCATGTTTTGTCGGTGGGGACACGTGCATCAAACTGATCGGCGTCACCCTGCCGCTGGGTGAAATCATCGGTCTTATCGGATTGCTGTCAACGGTATTTCTTTCCATCATCTGCGCCCAGCAGGGCATTTTGAATAATGCCGCGCTGATTTTCTCGCGGCATGTAGTGCTGCGCTCGCTGTTTGACGTGATGGGATCCTTCATGTTTGTCGCAGCTCTCATGCATATGCCGATTGCCAACCTTTCGTCGGTCATGCAGAGCGTTCCCCTGGTTGTTGTCGCTGTTGGCGTGATTATTCTTGGAGAACGTGCAGGACTGGTTCGTGCTGCCGCGGTCGTGGTGGGGTTCATTGGTGTGTTGCTCATCGTAAAGCCCATGCCCCAAACCATTTCAATCTACGAGTTTCTGGCCATTGGCACAGTGGTGGTGGTGGCATTGCGCGACCTCGTGACCAAGCGCATTGGTTCGCATGTGCCGCTGCTGATCGTTGCCCTTGCCAATGCAATTTTCATATCCTTGAGTGGTTTTGGTTTCGGCCTCGTACAGGGGTTTTACAGCATCGAAACCTGGCAGCTGGAATTGCTGATTGGTGCTGGCGTGCTGGTGACGTGTGGTTACATCTTTATCGTGGCCACGGTGCGTCTGGGCGAGCTTTCGGCCACGGCACCGTTTCGCTATGCGGAAGTGGTCTTTGCGATCATTGCGGGAATTCTCGTGTTCAGCGAATATCCTGACCTGTTGTCCTATATTGGCATGGCGCTGGTCATTGCGGCGGGCCTTTATGCCGCCCATCACGAAGCTGCCCGGGCCCACGATGCCAAAGCCGGATACATGCCGCCGGCGTTTTAGCATTGAGGTATCCCACAACCCGCGTTTGCTGGCCATAGGTTTTCCCTTTAGACAGGGTTTGATGGCGTCTCCCCCGCGGAAAGCGCGCTCGAACCAAACTGATCCGTGCGACGTATAATGAATACAACGATTAGGAATTCCGATTTGCGCTCAAAACTCTTAAGCCTGGCTACCGCCGTACCCCAACATGTTTTGAAAACTGAAGACGTGCTGGTTGAGGCCATGAAAATATTCGGCGGGCGGCACGATGATTTTGAACGCATGATGCCGGTCTATGCCAACTCAGGCATTCACACGCGCTACTCCTCATGTCCGTATGAGTGGTTCCGTGAAGACAAGGGCTGGCCCGAACGCTCGGAAGCCTTTCTCACCGGTGCCTCGAAAATATTTGGCGAAGTCACCGCACTTGCGCTGGAGCGCGCGGGACTTGCGGCAAACCAGATCGACAGCATCGTGATGATCTCGTCCACCGGGGTGGCCACGCCCACCATTGAAGCCCGCGTCATGAGCGGCCTGGGCTTTCGCGACGATGTTAAACGCATTCCGGTTTTTGGCCTGGGTTGTGCGGGCGGCATTGCGGGCATTTCGCTTGCCGCAAGGCTGGCAGCAGCCGAACCCGGGAAGAATATCTTGGCGGTTGTCATCGAACTCTGCACATTGACGTTCCGGGCTGATGAGATGTCAAAATCCAACATTATCGCCACGGCCCTGTTTGGTGATGGGGCAGCTGCCGCGGTTGTCTCGACAACCGGCAAGAATGCCCATGGGGAAATTGAATTCATGGGTGAACATACCTGGCCCGGTACGGTTGATATCATGGGCTGGCGCATGGACGGGCAAGGCTTTGGCGCCATTTTCTCGCGCAGCATCCCGGAGCTGGCACTTCGCGATTTACGCCCGGCAGCCGATGCATTTCTGGCGCGCAATGATTTGAGCTTTGCCGATGTGGGGGCCTATTCATTCCATCCTGGCGGAGCCAAGGTCATCGTCGCACTTGAAACCGCGTTTTCGCTTGAGCAGGGCCAACTGCAAAATGAGCGGCAAATTCTGCGGGGGTATGGCAACATGTCTGCCCCCACGGTGCTTTTCGTGCTTGAACAAGGTCTCAAGGAAAACTTCAGCGGGCGGCGCTTTGTCTCAGCACTGGGCCCGGGCTTTACAGCGGGCTTCCTAACCATGCTACAATAGCGCGATGTGGACCAACCTTACCATTCTGACCCTCGTTGTGGTGCAGCGACTGGCTGAACTCTTCATTGCCCATCGCAACACCAAACGCCTGCTGGACAATGGCGGTGTGGAAGTGAGCTCTGGCCACTATCCGCTGATTGTTGCATTTCATGCAATCTGGCTGGCGGGGCTGTGGTATTTGGTTTGGGGTCATGAGGTCATATGGCCATGGGCATTTGGCTATCTTGTCCTGCAAGCCGCGCGTGGCTGGATCATTGCCGCACTGGGCAGCCGCTGGACTACCCGCATCATTGTCGTTCCCGGCGAAACCTTGAGCACATCGGGGCCCTACAGGTATTTCCGCCATCCCAATTACATGATTGTGGCGGCTGAAATCTTCATTCTGCCACTGGTGTTTGGCTTGTGGTTTTACGCCGTGGTCATGGGCTGCATAAATTTGGGAATTTTATTCTGGCGCATCCGCGCGGAAGAGGCAGCGCTCAAGCCTTTGCGAAGTCAGTTGCCGCCAACAGATTGAGCCACGTCACCGACTTTTGCATCAACATCAACCTGGCCTGCATGTTCAAAGGTGAGCATCAGCTTCAGAGTATCCCCCTTTTTGAGGGGAGCGTTGAGGCCCGTCAGCATGATGTGCAAGCTACCGGGTTTCATCTCGACACTGCCGCCGGCGGGAATTTCAAGGCCAGGCATTTCCTTCATGCTGGCCACACCGCCCGCATCCACGCTTGCATGCAGCATGGCCATGCCGGCTGCCGGTGTCGTGATGGAGATGAGCCTGTCAGCCGTTGCACCATGGTTGGTGAGCGTCATGTAAACCACGCCGGATGTGGCGGTTGAAACGGCGGAAGCCCTGGCGAAGGCTCCCATCACCATTACGTCACTAGCCATAACCCCCGGGGCAAGTGCTAGGATGGCACCAAGGGTCAGGGCTGTGGCAGCACATATTTCCAAAACAAGTTTTCGCATGGGAGACAGATTGCGCCAGATTCGGGCGCGAATGTGTCAGCCCGTGCGCGGCGAACCGTCGCGTATATTGTTTGCCCTCATGGTCATGACCACGCCATGTTTTGGCCAAACAAAAATCCCCACCGCCATTGAACTGGTGCTTGCGCTTGACAGTTCGGCAAGCGTGGACGGGCAGGAATTCAAGCTTCAGATTGCGGGCATTGCACAGGCCTTCAAAGACCCGGAGGTTTTGCAAGCCATCAACAATCTCAAACCATTTGGTGCGGCAATTGCAGTCACCCAATGGGGAGCAACCGGCGAGACCCGTGTTGTGGTGCCGTTTACGCTGGTTCAAACCGCGCGGGATGCCAAAGCCTTTGGTTTTCGGGCGAGCCTCATCCGGCGCTGGACAAGGGCGAGCGTCACCTCCATAGCCACGGGCATCAATGACGCGCGCGAACTCATTGAAAACAATGACTACGACGGCCAGCGCAAGGTGATTGATGTCTCCGGCGATGGACAGGACAATGGGGCCGAGAGTCTTGAAGATGCGCGCACGCAGGCAAGGCTTGCCGGCATCACGATCAATGGCCTTCCCATATCCGCTGAAGACAAGCTACTTGCCGCCTACTACCAAAACAAAGTGATCAGCGGCGCTGACGCCTTTACCGAGCCAGCCAACGGCTTTGAAGACTTTGCGCGCGCCATCAAGGAAAAGCTGCTACGGGAGTTGCGGCCGTTGGGATCGTGAGTCCCCTACAATACCCTCACCCTGAGGTGTCAAGCGCAGCTTGGCCTCGAAGGGTTGGC
>JANMPF010000298.1:0-2235 GCA_031369725.1 Rhodobiaceae bacterium
GCCTACGCCATGGACCACGATGATTTTTTCCACCGTTTGCGGCGCGCCGAACGCCTCAACACGACGCTGCTCTTTTCGATGGGTGAGGCAGCAGAGGCGCGAAGATTGCGGGCCTTCGCCTTGATGGAAAAACACCCTGAACTTGTGCCTGATGTTTCGGGTTTGGGGCCTGAAGCCCGCTGTAGCGATCATGTGGTCAATACCCTGCTTGAACTGACTTAACAGGGGCGTCTTGAAGCGGGTTGCGTTCGCCCCATATAGTGGCTAAACCGCCTTCGAAATTGGAATAGGCTGAAACGTCATGCAAACCGTACTCCTCGTCATCCATCTCATTGTTGCCATGGCCCTTATCGGCACAGTGATGTTGCAACGCTCCGAGGGCGGGGCGCTTGGCATGGGTGGCAGCAATTCGGGCGGCGGCAACTTGTTTTCAGCCCGCGGCGTGGGCAATGCGCTCACGCGCACAACCGCCATTTTGGCAGCCTGCTTCTTTGTGACCTCGATATCTTTAACGTTGCTGGCAATTCACGGCACTGGCAAGGGCGGTTCCATATTTGATGGTGCCTCAACAACCCAACAGCCGGGCGAAACTCCAGCGGCTCCGGCAACCGGTGGCAGCGTATTGCCACAATTGCCGGCTGCACCGGCAACACCACAGGTTCCTGTTTCACAGTAAGTGTTTCACGGCTTTCCACAATAATCTGAAGAATTCGTTTTTCAGGCTTCGAATCATGTTTGCAAACGGCTAGGTTGAACTCCCATGGCGCGATATATTTTCATTACCGGCGGCGTGGTTTCTTCCCTTGGCAAAGGCTTGGCCTCAGCAGCGCTTGGTGCGCTTTTGCAAGCCCGTGGTTACAGTGTGCGTTTGCGAAAGCTCGACCCCTATCTCAACGTCGACCCCGGTACCATGAGCCCCTATCAGCACGGCGAAGTGTTTGTAACCGATGATGGCGCCGAAACCGATCTTGACCTCGGCCACTACGAGCGCTTCACCGGAAGGCCAGCCAACAAGCAGGACAATATTACAACGGGCCGCATTTACCAGGACATCATCGCCAAGGAAAGGCGCGGTGATTTTCTCGGCGCCACTGTTCAGGTTATTCCCCATGTCACGGATGCGATTAAAGACTTCGTGAAAACCGGCAATGAAGGCGTGGATTTCGTGCTGGTTGAAATTGGCGGAACCGTGGGTGACATCGAGGGCCTGCCGTTTTTTGAAGCCATTCGCCAGTTCGGCCAGGACAGCCCGCGAGGATCCTGCATCTATATTCATTTGACCCTGTTGCCCTACATTCCAACGGCGGGTGAATTGAAAACCAAGCCAACCCAGCACTCGGTCAAGGAACTGCGCTCCATCGGCATTCAACCTGATATTCTGCTGTGTCGCGCCGATCGTGATATTCCTGAAAATGAACGCCGCAAGATTGGGCTTTTCTGTAACGTGCGAGCCTCAGCCGTGATCCAGGCGCTTGACGTGAAAAGCATTTATGACGTGCCACGCGCCTACCACGCGGAAGGCCTGGACAAGGAAGTGCTGGAAGCCTTTGGCATTACCAATGCCAAGGCGCCAGACCTTACCAAGTGGGAAGCCATCATGCGCAGCGTTACGCAGCCCGAAGGCGAGGTCAAGATTGCGGTTGTCGGCAAGTACACAGGCCTTTTGGACGCTTATAAATCCTTGAACGAAGCACTCGTTCATGGTGGCATTGCCAACAATGTGAAAGTTCATGTTGAGTGGATTGAGTCAGAAGTGTTCGAGAACGAGGATCCCGCCCCTTATTTGGAAGGCGTTGATGGTATTCTGGTTCCCGGTGGCTTTGGCGAACGGGGTTCAGAGGGCAAAATTCGCGCCGCAACCTTTGCCCGCACGCGCAATGTTCCTTACTTTGGCATTTGTTTTGGCATGCAAATGGCATGCATTGAGGCGGCGCGCAACTTGTGCGGCATTCAAAATGCAAGTTCGACAGAATTTGGCCCCACAACTGAGCCAATTGTCGGTGAAATGAAGGAATGGATGAAGGGCAACGAATTGGAATTGCGCAAAGCCGGTGGCGATCTCGGCGGTACCATGCGCCTTGGGGCCTATGATGCCGATCTCAAAACGGGAAGCAAGATTGCCGAAATCTACCATTCAACCCATATCTCCGAGCGTCACCGTCACCGCTATGAGGTAAACACCAGTTACCGTGCGCAACTGGAAAAGGCCGGAATGCTGTTTTCCGGCATGTCGCC
>JANMPF010000427.1:0-2165 GCA_031369725.1 Rhodobiaceae bacterium
TTACGGCTTCACTCAGTGAAATTGGCGCAGCGCTGGTGCGCACTGCAATAGTGGCAAGCAATGCCTCCTTTTCAGCAAGGCGGAATATTTGCCACACGCCAAGTCCGCACAGAATGGCGATGCCAAGGCCTGCCCAAAGAACTACGGGCCAAATGCGGGGCTGTTGCATTATTCAAGCCGGCCTTCGCGGGCCGTGGTATTCCACTGCTGACAGAGGAGAAAGCCTTTGACCGGGCGCAAGAGAATGAGTGGCATTAGAATGAGGGTGGGTATTGCGATCAGCAGGTGCACCCAGAAAGGTGGCGAATAGGCAATTTCAACGCCAACAATTGAGCCCACGCCCACCACGCATACAAACAGCATGACAAACCATGCCGCACCATCCCCACTATCAGCGAAAGCATAGGACAACCCGCAGCTGGTGCAGGCTTCAGCAATCGTCAGGTAACCCGAAAACAGGTTGCCCCGGCCACAGCGCGGGCATTTTCCAGCAACACCCGTGGTGAAAGATGAAAGTTGCGGATAGTAGTTTTCGCTCATTCGACCGGAAGGGGTGCGCCTGCCGAGGCCCATACGTAAACGCAGGCAAACAGGAACAGCCAGACCACATCGACGAAGTGCCAATACCATGCGGCAGCCTCAAAACCAAAATGCTGCTTTGGCGTGAAGGCCCCATTCATGGCCCTAAACAGGCAGACCAGCAGGAAAATGGTTCCGATTAGCACATGGAAACCATGGAAGCCCGTGGCCATGAAGAAGGTCGAGCCGTAAATATTGCCACCGTTCTCACGATTGAAAGCAAACAGGGCATGGGAATATTCCCAACCCTGCACACAGGTGAAAAGTGCGCCCAGGACAACCGTTGCAAGGAGGCCCCATTTCAATCCCTGACGGTCGTTGTTAAGCAGGGCGTGATGGGCCCATGTTACCGTTGTGCCAGAGGTTAAAAGGATCAGCGTGTTGACCAACGGCAGATGCCAGGGATCGAAAATTGCAGTTCCCTTTGGTGGCCAAACGCCTTCGGTCAACGCCACGCGCGCGACCTGGATGGGTTCGCCGGCAAACAGGCTCGCATCAAAGAAAGCCCAGAACCATGCCACGAAGAACATGACTTCCGAGGCGATGAACATGATCATGCCGTAGCGCAGATGCAGGCTTACAACCGGTGTGTGATCGCCTGTGTTGGCTTCTTGGATGACGTCGCGCCACCACATGAACATGGTGTAAAGAATGAGTGCAAAACCCACCGCCATGATGGCCGAGGTGCCGCCATGCATCCATCTCACCGCACCGACAGCCAGAATAAAGGCTGAGGCACCACCCACTGCTGGCCAAGGACTTGGATTGACCAAATGATAATCGTGGTTTTTTGCGTGGGCGTCAGCCATCTCAGCTACTCCTTGGTTTTCTTCAATTTGTCGTTTGCTTCAAAGGCGCATCAGCCGCTGAAACCGCATTGGGTTTGTCGCTTGGAAAAAATGTGTAGGACAAGGTGATCTCGCTGATTGCCTGGGAATCGGGATTATCCAAAATGGCGGGATCGACAAAGAATACCACGGGCAAGTCTTCACTTTGACCGGCCTTGAGGGTTTGCCTGGTAAAACAGAAGCATTGGATCTTGTCGAAGTAGGCGCCAGCTTCAGCAGGTGATACGTTGAAAATGGCGCTGCCAGTTGTTTCATGATCAGTCACATTCGTGGCGCTGTAGTGGGCCATGTTTTGTTCACCAATTTTAACCTTCATGACGGTTTGCACGGCATGGAAATTCCAGCCAAGGCTTGCCGCCGTATTGGCATCAAAGCGAACCGTAATATATTTATCGGCAGCGTGGGCAGGAGCTGCCTCGGCGCGCCTTGGCGTACCGCTAAATCCGGTTGCCTGGCAAAAGGCGCGGTAGAGCGGCACAGAGGCGTAAGTCAGGCCTACCATGCCTGCAAAAACCACCAGCACCACGGTGGCGGTACGCCGGTTCTTCCTCGGGTTTGGAATTACGGGTGCCATGTCAACTGCCAGCCACTATTGCAGCATTGCCGGCCAAGCGCACGATGGTGATTGCAAAAAACAGGAGGATGAGCACAGCAAGAATGCCTGCCATCGCCAATGAACGCTTTCTGCGTCTGGCCATATCCTTGGCATCGAAGGGCGCGTTGATCATGGCAGCACCG
>JANMPF010000428.1:0-3636 GCA_031369725.1 Rhodobiaceae bacterium
CGACGTGGGGGCCGCTCACTGCACGCGCGTCTGCCAGTTCCAAGATGCGCTCGGCGCGAGGGTCGACGGGACGATGCACGGGGTGACCAAAGCCTGGTGCCTTGCCGCCAGCGCTGCGGATGGCTTGTGCCATTTCGAGGGCAACCTCCTGTGGCGAACCGCCTTTTGCCTGTGCTTCAACCAGAAGCCTGGCACAGAGTTCTGCGGTGCCGAGGATCACAGGTCCGCAGCCTAAAATTCCGGCAGCGACGGCACCCTGCAGCGAACCTGGGTCAGCGGCAAACGTCATGCGGGCGGCGATGTTGGTTGGCATAAGCCCATGTTCGGCGATGGAGATGAGCAGCAGATCAAGAAATTCACGCTGGGTCGGCGTTGCTTCATGGCCTGTCAGCAGCAGGTGAAAATAGTCAGTGAAGGTCATGCGGCCCATCAGGTCCGAGGTGAGATCGCGACCCCGCACCTCAACCCTGTCCGCATGGGCTTGGGCTATGGCAGTTGTTGCTTCGCTGGCTTTTCCAATGCGCATGGTGACTCCTTATATCGCAATGGGCTGGAGAAAAAAGGGTCACGGCCTCAGCAAATGACCTCAATCAGGAACGGACCCTTCTTCTTCATGGCCCCGCCAAAGGCTGCAACAAACTGGTCCGTATCGGTCACGCGCACTGCGTCAAGGCCATGACCCCGCGCCAACGCGACCCAGTCCAATCCTGGTTCCACCACGTCGAACATCCGTAACGCGTTACGCCCGACGTCCATTACCCCCATGGCCGCAAGCTCCATCCGCAGGATCTGGTAGCCGCGGTTGGAAAACACCACCACCGTCACATCGAGATTTTCCCGCGCCATCGTCCACAGTGATTGCAGGGTGTACATGCCTGATCCGTCGCCTTCAAGTACCACCACTTTGCGGCCCGGGCAGGCAACCGCTGCCCCCACGGCCACCGGCAGGCCAAAGCCGATGGCCCCGCCGCTGACGTTCAACCAGTCATGGGCACGGGCACTCATGGTGGGCGCGGAGATGAACCGCGACGATGATATTGCTTCATCCACGATGATTGTCTGCGCGGGCATCAGGGCCGCAATCGCCTCGCCAATCTTTTCGAGGCTCATGGCCCCGGTGGGAACCTCGGGCAAATCCAGCGCTTGAAGATCATCTGGCCCCAATACAAGGTCTTTGGCGCCCACTGCCTCGGCCAGCGCCTGCAGTGTCCATGCATAGTCCATGTCGACACTGCACAGGTTAATCACATGGCAATCCGGGGGCTCGGGCAGACTGGGTTGGCCAGGATAAGCAAAAAAGCTGACGGGCCGCGCCGCGCCGCACAGCACGATATTTTTCTTGTCGGCCAGAATGGGCATATTGTCGGCGATCCGATAGGCCATGCGGTTTCCCAGCACCGATCCTTCGCCGCGCCCCAGTCGCGCCGCCAGATAGGGGCACATCAACAGGCAGCCTGTTGCCTTGGCAATGCGGGCAGCAAGCCGGCTCAATTCACCCCACAAGGCTTGCCCGTCGATCATCAGCACGGCACCAGGCTGCCGCAGCGCCTGGGCTGCGGCTGCCACATCGGCAGGTGACGGGCGACGCAGTGCAGGTGGTGCCACGCTGACCTGCGGGCCAGCCGCCTCTTCCCAAGCCGTATTGGCAGGCAGGATCAGCGTTGCGATCTGCCCGTTCAGTGAGCGTGCCGCACGGACTGCCGCTGCCCCGTCAGCCGCCACGGATGCTGCATCGTCGGACATCCGCGTCCAATGGGAAATGGTCTGGCTGATGCCGACCGTATCGCCGCGCAATGGAGTTTCATATTTCAGATGATAGCTGGCGTGATCGCCCACGATATTAACGATACCGCTTTGTGCCTTGCGGGCGTTGTGCAAGTTGGCAAAGGCGTTGCCAAAGCCGGGTGCGAGATGCAGCAGGGTTGCCGCCACCTGGCCACTCATGCGAAAAAATCCGTCTGCCGCCCCGGTTGCTCCACCCTCGAACAGGCACAGGATGCAGCGCATCCCGGGATGGTTGTCCAATGCTGCCACGAAGTGCATCTCGGACGTGCCGGGATTGGCGAAACAGACATTCACACCGTTAGCCAGCAGTGTCGTTACAAGCGTTTCTGCACCGTTCACCGCATACTCCCTGGAGGTCGCCTCGACTGTAACGAAAAAAGGCCACTCCTGCGAGCGGCCTTTTTCCATTTTTCATTTTAACCAGCTTACGACGCGTCAACCGTTGGCACGTCTGCTTCTGCCTCGAAGAGGGCTTCGGCAGCAGCGCGGATTTCAGCACGGTCTGACACGGGGCCGCTAAGGTTTTCACCACGTTGCTGGGCTGCGGCTTCATCAGCTGAGCGGGCAACGTTGATGGTGATCTTCACTTCCACTTCAGGGTGGGGTGCCACAACAACCGTATACATGCCAATGGTTTTGATTGGCGTGTCCAGCATCACGTGGGACCGCTCAACGCTCACACCCGAGGTGGATGCGGCTTCGGCGATATCACGGGGCGAAACAGAACCATACAACTGGCCTGATTCACCGGCCTGGCGGATGAGGACAAATGACTTGCCATCAAGACCCTTGGCTTCAGCTTCAGCACCTTTGCGGAGTTCGGCATTCTTGGCTTCCAGCACAGCGCGCTGGGTTTCAAACTTGGCCTTGTTGGCATCGGTTGCGCGAAGCGCCTTGCCGCGGCGCAAGAGAAAGTTACGGGCAAAGCCGTCCTTTACCTTAACCACCTGGCCCAAGGCGCCAACCTTGGCCACGCGTTCAAGAAGAATTACATCCATGTCTCAATTCTCCTTATTGCAAAACGTAGGGCAGGAGGCCGAGGAAGCGGGCGCGCTTGATGGCTTGCGCCAGCTTGCGCTGCTTCAAGGCCGATACTGCCGAGATGCGGCTTGGCACGATCTTGCCGCGCTCGGAAATGTAGCGCTGCAGCAAACGCACGTCCTTGTAATCAATCTTTGGCGCCCCATCACCGGTGAAGGGGCAGCTCTTGCGACGCCGGAAAAACGGCCTGCGGGCGGCTTGTTCAGTTGACATCAGAGTACCTCCGCTGCTTCATCACGACGGCCACGGCCGCCACCATTGCCACCGCGGCCACCGCCGCCAAATCCGCCGCCGCCACCAAAGCCGCCGCCGAATCCGCCACCGAAACCGCCGCGGTCATCGCCGAAGCTGCCACGGTCTTCACGGTCGTCGCGCTTGCGCAGCATGGCCGACTGGCCTTCCTCAAGTTCCTCAACCGCAATTGTCATGAAGCGGATCACATCTTCATTGATGAGCATCAGGCGTTCCATTTCGGCAACTGCCGAATAGGGCGCATCGATGTTCATCAGGGTGTAATGGGCCTTGCGGTTTTTCTTGACGCGGAAAGAAAGGGAACGGATGCCCCAGCTTTCAACCTTGCCAACCTTGCCACCACCAGTGGTGATGACACCTTTGAATTGCTCGACGAGGGCTTCAACCTGAGCGGCAGATGCATCCTGACGGGCCATAAAGACGTGCTCATAAAGAGCCATGTTTTGATAACCTTTCTTGTTTCTCGTTTCGTGACTTTTCGCATCCAGCGCAGAGCCTCTGACGAACCAGGAAAAGGTTCGAAAGACCGGTCAAACGTAAGAGCGGAGACACGGGAAG
>JANMPF010000346.1:0-5293 GCA_031369725.1 Rhodobiaceae bacterium
ACGATATGACAGCCCACGCGATAGACGCCATCAATTCGCTTCGTATCGTTTTGGCGGCCGATGAAAGTGTGCGAACCGGTGAAGTGGTGATCCTTTGAGGTTGGTGCGGTAATGTTCGACAATCGCTGAGCACCTAATTGCGGCTGACAGGTTTGGAGCGCATCATCCCTACCGTTTCGCGCTCCGCCCGCCTGCAGGAAACGGGCGGAAGGCCGCGAACCAAAAGATCCAAATCATCCAGGACCATTTCGCCCATTTGTTTGAATGCCGAATCAAGTGCGCCCGCCCGGTGGGCCGACAGGACAAAACCTTCCAGCTTGCGAACCGGATGGTCGGCCCGCAACGGTTCCTCAGGAAAAACATCACTGGCGGCCCGCAGGTGACCTGAGGCAACCGCTTCCATCAATGCTTCGAAATCAACCACACCCGCCCGGCTGAGAAGTATGAAACTTGTGCCCTTGCGCATTTTCGCAAATTCCCGTTTGCCGAGAAAGCCGCCATTTGCGGCTGTCACCGAAGCCACGACAAAAATCACATCACTCTTCGTGAGAACTTCATCAAGCGAGACGGGTTCAACGCCTGCGTCTTTCAGAATGCCTTTCGGCAGCCAGGGATCGAATACGCGTATGCGGGCGCGAAAGCCGGCAAGCACCCGGTGCAAGGCGCGACCCAAATCACCAAATCCAATGAGTCCGATATTGCCGCCGCTCATCAGGCGGGCTTCGGCATTTCCATCACCACCCCAAAGTTCCTTTCCCGCCCGAAATGCGCGGTCACCCCCGCATATGTTGCGCTCGAGGCAGAGCGCCAGCCCCAAACCTATCTCTGCCACGGGTGCCGCAAAAACCCGGCCCGTGGTGAGCACGTGAATGCCGTGTGAGAAACAATGGTCATAGTCCATGTTGTCAAGAAAATTGGATTCAACATTGAAGATGGCCTTGAGGTTCTTGGCCTGCTGCAATATTTGGCGGGGTAATTCAGGCTGCCCAATTATAAAGCTGGCCTCTGCAATATTGTCCTCAACCACCTTTGCAACAGTTGGTCCTTCGCCTTCAACGATGCGAAAGTCACGCCGCAACTTTGCTTCATTCTCTGGCGTGAGAATGAGATCCAGGGACCGGGGCTCGGGGACGGAAATTACCAGTGGTCGCGCGTCACTCATGTTCTTATCCTTCAAAAATGTGAGGTTAAACGACAATTCTGCATGTGAGCAAAGAAAAACGTGCACCAGATTGCAAAGCCGAATAGACTATTTGGCAAATATCCTTGGCCGTCAGGAGAAATCTGCCATGCCCACGATTGCCGCGCGTGTATTTGTTCCGGGTCTTGGCCCCTGTGTTGCAAGGGTTGATGACGATACGCTTGTTGATGTGACGTCGACATTCCCCACCATGCGCGATCTCTGTGAAGCCGAAAACCCGGCCTACGCCTTGCGCCAGGCGAAAGGCAGCAGGATTGGTCCGGTGACTGCGGCAGTCGCCAACGCCGCCGTCAAAGACAGGGATAATTCCAGGCCGTGGCTGCTCACGCCAATCGATTTGCAAGCCATCAAGGCGGCAGGTGTAACCTTTGTAGTGTCGATGATTGAGCGCGTCATTGAAGAGCGCGCCCGGGGTGACGCCAACGCGGCCAAGGAAATCCGGCAGCATATCCGTGATCTCGTGGGCGATGATTTGCGCAAACTCAAGCCAGGGTCAAAGGAGGCGCAGTCCTTGAAAGATACTTTGATCAAGGCCGGAGCCTGGAGCCAGTATCTTGAAGTTGGCATTGGCCCGGATGCCGAAATATTTACCAAGGGCCAGCCCATGTCGGCAGTTGGCACCATGATGGATGTGGGGGTTCATCCCAAATCGGATTGGAACAACCCTGAGCCCGAAGTCGTTCTTGTCGTGTCTTCAAAGGGCGTGACTGTTGGCGCAACTCTCGGCAATGACGTGAATTTGCGCGATGTCGAGGGAAGGTCAGCCTTGCTCCTCGGCAAGGCCAAAGACAATAATGCGGCGGCCTCCGTTGGTCCCTTCATCCGCTTTTTTGATGAGGGTTTTGACATGGACAGTGTGCGCCGCATGAAGGTATCGCTGCAAGTGGTGGGCGAGGACGGCTTTGTCATGAAGGGCCATTCGTCACTTTCCGAAATCTCGCGTGACCCCGCCGATATTGTGAGCCAGGCCATCAATACCCACCATAATTACCCCGATGGCCTGGTACTCTATCTCGGCACCATGTTCGCCCCAAGCGATGATCGTGACCATAAGGGCCGCGGCTTTACCCACAAAACGGGCGACATCGTAACCATCTCTTCGCCCGAGCTTGGAGCACTTGTGAACCGTGTCATGCCGACTGATAAGGCTGAAAAATGGACGTATGGCGCAAGAGCATTGCTGGGCAATCTTGCTGGCCGCGGGCTTCTATAAAATGGAGATCCTCAAATACTTTCAATTCGAAGACGTTGGCCATCGCATCGAAGACCTGGAAACGCCGGTCCCAGTCATCGATATTGAAATCGTCGAACGCAATCTCAAGCGCTGGCAGGACCGTTGCAATAAGTTGGGAATTGCCAATCGGCCCCACATTAAAACCCATAAACTTGTGGCCCTTGCCAAAGCGCAAATTGATCTTGGTGCCGCGGGCATCACGGTACAAAAATTGGGTGAGGCCGAAGTCATGGCCGATGCCGGCATCATGGATATGCTGCTCACATTTAATGTCGTGGGTGCCCGCAAACTTGAACGGCTTGCCGCTCTGGCCCGCCGCACCAATATTTCAGTGGTGGCCGATAGCGTTGAAGTTGTTGACGGACTGGTTCTCGCAGGCGGCAGGGCCGGGCGCAAAATCCAGGTTTTGGTTGAAATGGATTCAGGTGCCAGGCGCAATGGCGTACAATCTCCCGAGGCAGCCCTTGCCCTGGCGCAGTATATTGATAAATCAAAAGGTGTGGGCTTTGGCGGCCTCATGACGTATCCGCGGCCTGGCACACGTCTTGAGACTGAAAGCCTTCTCCAGGCAACGAGCGATTCCATAGTCCGGTCCGGCCTGGAGACCGCGGTTATCTCTTCGGGAGGCTCCCCAGACATGTGGAAAGACGATGGCCTTGCCCACATCACGGAATATCGTGTTGGAACCTATATCTACTTTGACCGTGCCCTGGCTGAACGCGGAACCTGTAACTATGACGACTGCGCGCTCTCGGTCCTCACCACTGTTGTGAGCCGCCCCACGCAAGAACGGGCACTCGTTGATGCCGGCTCCAAAGCCCTCACCAGCGATCTTCTCGGCCTCACAGGCTATGGCATCGTTCAGGAATTGGCTGGTGCCAGGATCTATGATGTGAATGAAGAGCACGGTTATCTCGATGTTTCTGCCACCATCAACAAACCGCGTGTAGGCGACCTCTTGCGGGTCACGCCAAATCACGTGTGCCCCGTGGTAAACCTTTTCGACAAGGTGGTGTTTACCCGCGGCAATGAAATTTTGGGTGCGGTCAGGGTCGATGCGCGGGGCCGGGTGCAATAGGGGCATAAAGTTTCGCACTTAGGTTCTGGTTGATAAGTGAGCGCCGGGTGCGGTACTGTCACCCCCTCAAGCCAAAATGGGTGAAACGCTGATGAAACAAACGCTTCCGCCACATGGTGGAAACAACAATCCCCACCCGCGCAATAAGGGAACGCCACTTCACAAGGAGTGGTTTGACGGGGTGCAGGTAAATCTCTCCGCCAGCGAGCGCCGTGCGGCCACACTCACTACGCGGCGCAGTGTAAAGAAAGAATATCAGGCAGCCTGGCTGGTAAAGGCGTTGCAATGCATCGATCTCACCACACTTGCCGGTGATGACACCGATGCGCGGGTGCGCCGCCTTTGCGCCAAGGCAATGCGGCCATTGCGTGATGATCTGGTAAGGGCGTTAGGCTTGGCCGACGATCCACCAAAAGTGGGCGCTGTTTGCGTATATGCATCAATGGTGGCACCTGCAGTCAAGGCCCTTGCAGGCTCTGGCATTCCCGTTGCTTCAGTTGCCACCGGTTTTCCCGCAGGCCTCACCCCTTTGCCGCAGCGCCTGGCCGAAATCCGTTACGCCGTTGATCAGGGTGCCCGCGAAATTGATATCGTCATCCACCGTGCCCAGGTCCTTAACCAGGATTGGACAGCACTTTATGATGAGGTGCGTGCCATGCGCGAGGCCTGCGGTGAATCACATCTCAAGGCCATTCTCGCCACCGGTGATTTGAAAACCCAACGCAATGTTTACAAGGCCAGCATGGTTGCCATGATGGCAGGTGCGGACTTTATCAAAACCTCAACCGGCAAGGAAGACGTGAACGCCACACTGCCTGTAAGCCTTACCATGGTGCGCGCACTTCGCGACTATGGCGAATATACAGGTGAAAAAATTGGCTTCAAGCCGGCAGGCGGCATCCGCACTTCCAAAGACGCAATTGCCTGGCTCATTCTGATGAAGGAAGAGTTGGGCCGCGAATGGCTGGAACCTGATCTCTTCCGCATCGGCGCCAGCGCCATGCTTGCCGATATAGAACGCCAGCTCGAACATTTCGTCACCGGCCGTTATTCCGCCCTTTCTCACCACGCACTTGCCTGAGGTCAAAACCCATGCCCAGTATCAGATCGGTTCTCGAAACCATGGATTACGGACCAGCTCCCGAAGCCAATTCCCATATAACTGCCTGGCTCGACAGCCACCAAAACGGCTTCAATCATTTCATCGGTGGTGAATTTGTGGCGTCATTGGGCAAACACCAGTTCGATGTCATGAATCCCGCATCCCAAACGCTTTTGGCGCGTGTGGCGCAAGGTACGCAAGCTGATGTTGACGCCGCCGTGAAAGCTGCCCGCAAGGCTTTCCCCGCATGGTCAAAACAGCCAGGCCACGCCCGTGCCCGTCATCTCTATGCAATTGCCCGCCTCATCCAGAAGCGTGAACGCTTCTTGTCGGTGCTGGAGAGCATGGATAACGGCAAACCCATCAGGGAAAGCCGCGACATTGATATCCCGCTCGTTGCCCGCCACTTCTATCACCATGCGGGCTGGGCGGAGCTTTTGGCCTCTGAGTTCAAAGGCTATGGTCCGGTAGGCGTATGTGGCCAGATTATTCCATGGAACTTCCCGCTGCTCATGCTGGCCTGGAAAATTGCACCAGCCCTGGCGGCGGGCAACACCGTTGTCCTGAAGCCTGCCGAATTTACACCACTCACGGCACTTGCCTTTGCCGAAATTTGCCGCGAGGCAGGATTGCCTGATGGTGTGGTGAATATCGTTTGCGGCGACGGCGCAACCGGCG
>JANMPF010000355.1:0-5055 GCA_031369725.1 Rhodobiaceae bacterium
GCTATGATTTCCGGGTCGCCGTGGTTTGGCAGAATGTGCGTGGGCTTCAAGGCCCAGAGTCTCTCCAGGTCAGCCAAATGAATATCGAAGTTTTGCGGCTCGCCCACATAGGTGACCGTGTCTTCCATCGTGTCCCCCGCCAGCAGCACACCGAGCGCCTCGATCCAGATGACGGTTGCATCATCACTGTGGATGTTTGCCTCGATCAATTCCAATTGGAGTTTCCCCACGCGCAAGGTCATCCGCCCCTCGAAGGTTTGTGTCGGCATGACAAGCGGATTGATGGCGGGCATGCCGTGGTGGGTGCCAGCTTCAATGGCAGCTTTGTGCTGGCGGAGATGACCGGCGGTGCGTTTGTTGGCAATGATCAGGCAGTCATCAAAGACTTTGGTTCCGGCCACATGATCAAGGTGCCAATGGCTGAGAACAACGGTGAATTTCGTCACACCTTTGCCTTCCAGGGTTTTGCGGATGAAGGCAGCGTGAGCAATCGTGATGTGCGTGTCATAGATGACAGCTTCATCGCCATCGACAATCGCATAGCTGGCGATGCCGAGGGAAAGTGCGCCATCGTCCACCCAATTGTCTTCTGGTGCAAAGCGATAGCCCTCAATGCGGCCATCGTAAAATGCATAGATGTTTTCAAAGGGGTGAAAAACGCGAAGGTGGGAAATCATGCTGCGAAGTATGCCACAAAAAAGCTGACTGGCAAACGCTGGCGAATACTGCGATACTGACCAACTTGGGCACTCGGGAGAATCAGAATGACACTCGGTTATGGATTAATCGGACTTATCGTCGCCATCGCCGGCTATTTGATGTATGCCTATAATTCGCTGGTTGGTAACAAGAATCTCGTTGCCGAGGGGTGGAGCGGCATCGACGTGCAGCTGCGCCGCCGGGCCGATCTCATTCCAAATCTCATTGAAACCGTGAAGGGCTATGCGGCCCATGAGGACAAGCTGTTTCGTGACATCGCCGAACTTCGCGCCAAAAGCATTTCGGGTGGCACGGTTGGTGAGCAATCGGCCGTGGGCCAGGCGATGAGTGGTGCGCTTGGCAAACTGTTTGCGGTGGCTGAAGCTTACCCCGAACTGAAAGCGGATGCGAATTTCCGTGATCTGCAGAACAAGCTTGCCGGCATCGAGGATGAGATCCAATTGTCGCGCCGCTACTACAATGGGGCGGTGCGCAACCTCAACACCATGATCCAATCATTTCCCAGCAACTTCGTTGCCAACTTCTTCAAGTTCACGCCGGCCGAGTTTTTTGAGATTGGCGATGCGGCGGCACGTGAAGTGCCAAAAGTCAGCTTTAACAAATAGCCGCCATGCGCCGCCTGCTATTTGCGCTTGTTGCACTTGTCGCTTGTCAGCTTGGTGCGCAGGCTGACGAGAGAATTCACAGTTTCACCAGTGATGCGACCGTGAATGCCGATGCCTCGCTCGACGTGGCGGAAAGCATTTCCATCAATGCCGAGGGCGAGCAGATCAACCACGGCATCTTTCGTGATTTTCCCACCACCTACACCGACAAGAATGGTTTGCGGGTGGTGGTGAATTTTGACGTTGTTTCGGTGAAGCTTGATGGGCAGGACGAACCTTACGCGCTGGAAAGCCTTGCCAACGGTGTGCGGGTGAAAATTGGCAGCAAGGACACTTACGTGAGCCATGCGCTGCACCAATATGAAATCAACTATCACACTACGCGGCAGCTTGGGTTCTTTGACAGATATGATGAGCTCTATTGGAATGTGACCGGCAATGGCTGGAAATTTCCCATTGATGAAGCCACAGCGGTTGTACACCTGCCGGATGGTGCCGAGATCATGCAGAGCACTGCCTACACGGGCAACCAAGGCGAGAGTGGTTCGGATTTCAAACTTATCAATGGCACCGGCAATGTCTACAAGGCCGTAACCACGCGCACGCTGTCACCTGGCGAAGGCTTCACGGTGGCTGTGGGCTGGCAAAAAGGAATTGTGACGGCACCTTCGCCCGCACAAAGGAGCCTGTGGTTCTGGCGCGACAACGCGGGGTTCGTTGGACTGCTGGCGACGCTGCTTGGCGTGGTTGTGTATTATTTTTATGCATGGGCAAAAGTTGGGCGTGATCCACCCAAGGGTACAATCGTTCCGTTGTTTGCACCGCCACCCACACTTGGCCCTGCAGCTTCACGGTTCATTTGGAAGCAAAAATATGATGAAAAGGCCTTCGCCGCATCGCTTGTCGGACTTGCGGTGAAGGGGCGGCTGAAGATTGAGGACGATGGCGGCGATTTTGAAATTACCAAGCTTGATGCGCAGGGGCCAGCGCTCACACAAACCGAGACGGCGTTGTTTGCGGCAATTCCTTCCGGCAAAACCGCCTTGCAAAATACCAATCATGTGTCGATCACCACGATGAAGAACACGCTCGAAAGGCAATTGACGTCGGAATATGTGGGCTCGGCTTTCAAGCGCAATATGGGCTGGTTTGGAGTTGGTGCGCTACTCTCAATTGCGGGTCTGGTGGTATCGGCGTTGTTGCTACCGAGTGATGATGGGGTATTGGGCCTGTTTGCGGCGGGCTGGTCGGGCATTTGGTGGGGCGTTATTGTCATGGTTGCCCTGAAAGCCTTTGGTGGCATTCGCAATGGCTACGGGGTGTGGAGCAGGGTCAAAGCCGCATCGACTTTGATCTTTTTGGTTCCATTGGGTATTGCAGGTGTTGCAGTTCCCATCGCCTCACTGTTTGGCAGAGGTTTCTCGCCTGGAATTTTGGCACTCGTGGGCGGTGCGATTGGCCTTGTCATTGCCAATCTGGTTTTTCATTTCCTGCTTTCGGCACCCACGGTGCAGGGGCGGAGAATTCTGGACCAGATCGAGGGTTTTCGCATGTATTTGAAAACCGCCGAGGAAGAGCGGTTGAAAGTTTTGAACCCGCCGGAAAAAACGCCGGAGCTGTTTGAACGGTATTTGCCCTATGCGCTTGCCCTGGACTGCGAGAATGAATGGAATGCCAAGTTTACCAAGATTCTCGCGGCTGCGGCATTGGCGGGGGCTACAGCGCCCCTGTGGTATTCCGGCAATAGCTGGAACACACGCAGCATGGGTGGATTTACCAACAGTCTGGGTTCTGGTCTTGCTTCAAGTGCCGCATCGGCTGCGCAAGCACCGGGTTCAAGCTCGAGTTCCGGCGGGGGTTTTTCTGGTGGTGGCGGGTCATCGGGGGGTGGCGGCGGCGGTGGCGGCGGTGGTGGCTGGTAGACTTATGCTTCCAATTGCTCGCGCATCAGTTCCAGTTCCAGCCATTGCTCTTCGGCGTCGTGCTTTTCTGCCTGTGCGGCTTGCAATCTGGTCATGATTTTTTCGAATGACTTGGGATCGCGGGTGAAGAGTTCGGCATCGCCAAGTTTTGATGCGAGCCTTGCCAACTCATCATCCAGCGCTTGCATTTTTGCGGGCAGGGTTTGGAGCGCGAACTTGTTCTTGAAGGAGAGCTTGCGTTTGCCTGGTGGTTTTGGTGTCTGGGCAATGGCCACACTGCGCTCACGCTCCACCACTTTCATATCGCGCGCATCCACGCCGGCACCGCGCTGGGCCACCATATCCGAATAGCCGCCGGCGTATTCCGTCCACTGGCCATCGCCTTCATACATCAAGATCGATGTGGCGACCCGGTCGAGGAAATCACGGTCATGGCTGACGAGGAGGATGGTGCCGTTGTAATCGGCGAGCATTTCCTGCAGGAGATCGAGGGTTTCGAGATCAAGATCGTTGGTGGGCTCGTCGAGGATGAGGAAATTTGAGGGCCTGGCGAGTTCACGGGCCAAAATGAGGCGGGCGCGTTCACCGCCTGACAGAACGGAGACGGGGGTTCGCGCCTGTTCCGGCTTGAACAGGAAGTCTTTCAGGTAGCCCACCACATGTTTGGTTTCGCCGTTGAGCGTCACCGAACTGCCGCGGCCGCCGGTTATCACATCGGCCAGCAAAGAATTGGGATTGAGGCTTTGGCGGCTTTGATCGAGAGTGACAATTGCCAGGTTGGTACCACGCCGTATGGTTCCTGAATCAGGTTCGATGGCTCCGGTGAGCAAGTTGATCAGCGTGGTTTTGCCGGCACCATTGGGTCCCACAATGGCGAGCCTGTCACCGCGCAGCATCAGGAGATCGAGATTTGAAACGATCACGTGGTCATCCCATGATTTGGAAATCTTCTTGGCTTCTGCCACCAGCCGGCCTGAAACGTCGCCGATGGAGGCGGTAAGCCGCACGCTGCCGAGGCTTCCCACATGCTCGCGGCGTTCGCTGCGCAGTGTGCCCAACAAATCAACGCGGCGCACATTGCGCTTGCGCCGGGCGGTTACACCATAGCGCATCCAATGCTCTTCAGCCGCGATGCGCTGGGATAGTTTGTGTTGCTCGATTTCCTCCTCTTCCAAAACCTTGTCGCGCCATTCTTCGAAATCGGCAAAGCCGCGGTCCATGCGCCTGGCAGAACCACGATCCAGCCACACCGTGCGGTTTGAGAGCGCTTCGAGAAAACGCCTGTCGTGGCTGATGAGAATGAAGGCAGAGTGCCAGGCCTTGAGTTCGGCTTCCAGCCATTCGATGGCAGGCAAATCCAAGTGGTTGGTGGGCTCGTCGAGCAGCATGATATCGGGTTCGGGGGCAAGCGTTCGTGCCAGGGCTGCACGGCGCATTTCACCACCTGAAAGATTGGCCGGGTTCTCGTGGCCACTGAGGCCGAGCTCATGGAGATAATGCCGGCAGCGGTAGGGATTATCCATGGGGCCAAGGCCTGCTTCCACATAGTCCAGCACGGTTTTGAAGCCTGAAAAATCCGGCTCCTGTGGAAGATAGCGGACGGTGGTTCCGGGTTGCAGCCAGCGCTCGCCATCGTCGGGTTCAATCAGCCCCGCTGCAATTTTCAGGAGCGTTGATTTGCCCGAGCCGTTGCGCCCTACCAGGCACATGCGCTCATCATCGGCGAGCATGAGTTCGGCACCCGCAAGCACGGGTTTGCCACCAAAAGTGAGGCGGATATTTTGCAGATTAAGAAGAAGTTTTGCCAT
>JANMPF010000363.1:0-6183 GCA_031369725.1 Rhodobiaceae bacterium
TGTTCGATATAAGGAAACATTGCAGTTACGGCATCGATGCGATGGTGAATGGGATTGATGGTGTCGAAAAACAAGCTGTCTACATCGGCCAGCAGCCAGGGCGTGTGGTAGGCGGCACGCCCCAACATGACGCCGTCGAGGCTGTGCATCTCGGTATTGGCTGCATGCGGCGTGGCCAATCCGCCATTGAGGACTATCCTGAGGTGGGGAAACGTGGCTTTAAGCTGGTGCACGCGGGCATAATTGAGTGGCGGAATTTCGCGGTTCTGCTTCGGGCTGAGGCCTTTGAGCCAGGCTTTTCGCGCATGAATAATGAAGGTATTACAGCCGGTTAAGGAAACAACCTCGACAAAATGATCAAGTCCTTGTTGGTCATCCTGATCATCAACGCCAATGCGGCACTTCACGGTCACGGGGATTTTGACGGCGTCCCGCATGGCGGCCACACATTCTGCCACCAATTGCGGTTCAGCCATCAGGCAGGCGCCAAATCTGCCGTCCTGCACCCGGTCGGAGGGGCAGCCCACATTCAAATTTATTTCGCAATAGCCATAGTCCTGACCAATCACCGCCGATTCGGCCAACATCCTGGGATCGCTGCCACCAAGCTGAAGTGCCACAGGCTGCTCAAACGCATCAAACCCCAGCAATCGGTCACGGTCGCCATGACGAATAGCCTGGGCCGTCACCATCTCGGTGTAAAGCAAGGCTTGCCTGGTGAGGTGACGGTGGAACACCCGGCAGTGCCGATCGGTACCATCCATCATGGGGGCCACGCAAAACCGGTGTGCGGAAAACTGTGATTTCGCGGTCATTTAGACTATCTTCCTCGGGTCGCGGCAGACGCTCTTTATAGTCCGGTCGCGCCGCACTTCTCAATTGGAAAAATCGTGAATTCGCTGGGGCGGAATGACGAAGGGTTGCGCTGCCAGCGGGTGCGCCATGGGCGAAGCTAGAGATTATCTCATATAGTGATTGACTCATTATACCAGTTTAGCATAGCTTGCGGGCAAGTAAAAGCAATGGGTGAAACCGATGACAACGATTGCACTGTTTGGGGCAGGCGGAAAAATGGGATGCAGATTATCGAAGAACCTTGTGGGTTCGCGGTTTTCTGTGCGCCATGTCGAAGTCAGCGAAGCTGGAAGAGCCCGTCTCAAATCAGAGCTCGGCCTCGCAGCCGTAGAACCCGGTGCTGCCCTGGCCGGGGCCGATGTAGTCATCCTGGCGGTGCCGGACACGCTTATTGGCAAAGTGGCAGCGCAGATTTCTCCGCAACTGGTCAAAGGAATGATCGTGGTCGTTTTGGACGCGGCCGCGCCTTTTGCCGGCCATCTTCCCAAACGGGATGACCTTACTTATTTTGTGACCCACCCATGCCATCCGCCAATTTTCAATGACGAAACCGACATGGCGTCAAAGCGGGACTTCTTTGGCGGTGTTCACGCCAAGCAGCACATTGTTTCAGCACTCATGCAGGGCCCCGAAGACGCCTACGCACTGGGAGAAGAAATTGCCAAGGTCATTTGGGCACCTGTCATGCGTTCGCACCGGGTGAGCGTTGAGCAAATGGCCTTGCTCGAACCTGGACTATCGGAAACCGTTTGCGCTTCGCTGCTGGTGGTCATGCGCGATGCGATGAATGAGGTTGTTTCACGTGGCGTTCCCGCCGAAGCCGCGCGCGATTTTTTGCTCGGGCACATGAATGTCCTGGGTGCTGTCATCTTCAAGGAAGTAGACGGCGTTTTCTCGGATGCCTGCAACAAGGCCATTCAGTTCGGTGTGCCCGCTTTAATGCGGGACGACTGGAAAAAAGTATTCGAACCCCAGGAAATCGCTGAAAGCATAAGGCGCATAACCTGATCAAAGCGGGGCAACAAGCTCCAAACCTGCCTGCCCCCTTGGGAAAGGGACGGACTAACCGATAACAATAAGTGGGAGAAGATCATGAAACTTACCAGACGAATTACAATTGCAGCGTTTGCCGGATTTCTGGCACTAGGCACCGGTGCATCGGCATATTCTGCTGATCTCATTGCAATCATCACGCCTTCGCATGACAACCCGTTCTTCAAAGCTGAAGCTGTGGGCGCTGAAGCCAAGGCCAAGGAACTTGGCTATGAGGCCCTGGTGCTGGTGCATGATGATGATGCCAACAAGCAATCTGAATTGATTGACACGGCCATCAGCCGCGGGGCCAAGGCAATCATTCTTGATAACGCAGGCGCCGATGCTTCCGTCGCTGCCATCAAGAAAGCAAAGGACGCTGGCATCCCCTCATTCCTGATTGACCGCGAAATCAACGCCGCTGGTGTCGCTGTTGCCCAGATCGTTTCCAACAATTACCAGGGCGCACAATTGGGGGCCCAGGAGTTTGTCAAACTGATGGGTGAAAAGGGCAACTATGTTGAACTTGTCGGCAAAGAGTCCGACACCAACGCCGGCATTCGCTCCAAAGGCTATGCCGATGTAATCTCTGAATATCCTGACTTGAAGAGCGTTGCAAAGCAGTCCGCCAACTGGAGCCAGACGGAAGCATTCGCCAAGATGGAAACCATCCTCCAGGCCAATCCGGACATCAAGGGGGTTATCTCAGGCAATGACACAATGGCCATGGGTGCAATTGCTGCCCTTGCTGCAGCTGGTCGCAAAGACGTCATCGTGGTGGGCTTTGACGGCTCGAATGATGTCCGCGATTCAATTGTTTCCGGCGGCATTAAAGCCACTGTGCTGCAGCCAGCCTATGCGCAGGCCCAGATGGCTGTCGCGCAAGCAGATGATTTCATCAAGAACGGCAAAAAGCCGGCTGAAGAAAAGCAGCTGATGGATTGCGTTTTGATCAATGGTGAAAATGCAGCCAAGCTTGAGACGTTCGCGCTCACCAAATAATTTCTCCCAAGCGGGCGAAGGGCTATAACTTCAACCCCCTTCGCCCGCACCCCATTTCCGGGAAGCGTGCAGGACACGATGCAAAGCAAAATCCATATTGCGGTTCTGGTGGCGCTGGCTGGCATCATGCCTGCTGCCTGCAAATTTGAACGCACCCGCACCAGCGAAGAGACCGCTGCCCAGACTGTCACGTTCAATCCCGATAAAATGGTGGCGGATATGTGGGACGCCAAAGTCATTCCTTATCTCACCGCCAAGGCAGGCGATTTCAAAACTGTTCGCGACCTGGAAAATTCTGACGTCACCGCTGCGGGCGCCAGATATGGATACAAGGAAAAAGTTGGCAACTCGCCATGGACCTTCGCTGTCCGCATTGAAGGCAAGATCACATCTTCCAACACAGAGTCGCGTGCCGCCACGATCGACGTGGATGCTGATGGTGACGGAAACCCGGATGCTACCGTGCAGATTGGCCCTGCCATTCGCGGAACTGCGCTTCGCGATAGCCTGGATTTCGTGTCCTTCAATCAATTCACCAACCAGATTGATTTTGCCCAGTTTGGCAAGGCCTTTAATATCTACGCCAACAAGACATTCCTTGCGACGTTTCCGCGTGGCAACCTCAATGGGTCCATGGTCAAGTTGATTGGGACCTATCAGCACGGCGTTTCTTCCGGATTGCCACTCGTCACATCGGCAACCCTCGCAATTTTGGCACAAAAATGAAGACTGACATGCAAAATGAAGTCGTCCTGAAGCTGGAAGACGTGTCCAAGGTCTATTCAGGCATAGTGGCGGTCAAGCGTGCCAACTTCGAAGTCCGCAAAGGTGCCGTCAATGTTCTGGTTGGTGAAAATGGTGCCGGAAAATCAACTTTGATGAAGATCATCGCCGGTGTCGAACAGCCGACATTGGGGCGCATGCTTCTGGACGGTGAACCTGTACACTTTGCAACCACCACCGATGCGGTCAGTCGCGGCATTGGAATGGTTTTCCAGGAGCTCAACCTTTTTGGCAACCTCACAGTTGCCGAAAACATTTTTGCCACGCGGGAAATCACGCGGGGCCTGCGCGGCATTGACCATGCTGAACAGGAACGCCGTGCCTCGCAATTGCTCGAGCGCCTGCAAACAGGAATCCGCAGTGATGCCATGGTGGAGGACCTTCGCATTGGCCAGCAGCAACTGGTTGAAATCGCCAAGGCGGTGTCACTCAATGCGCGCGTTCTCATCATGGACGAACCGACATCGGCGCTAAGCGCAACGGAAGTTGAAATACTTTTCAAGGTGATTGCCGACCTCAAGGCGAAGGGCGTAGCCATTGTCTACATATCCCATCGCCTGGAAGAGCTGACGCGAATTGGCGACTACATCACGGTTCTACGGGATGGCCACATCACCGGCAGCGCCAAAATGAAGGATGTCGATACAAAATGGATCGTCCGGCAAATGATCGGTTCGGACGCCAAGGACTATTCGACACCTGGCTGCCACGCCATCGGAGCTGACATTCTCAATGTTGAAGACATTTGCCTACCGCGCGCCACCGGTGGTTTCTCCGTTGACCATGTCTCGCTTGCGGTCAAATCGGGTGAAATTGTGGGTCTGTATGGGCTGATGGGAGCCGGGCGCAGCGAGCTATTCGATTGCATCATGGGACGCCACATTCATTCAAGCGGACGCATCCGGATTGGCGGCAAGGAATTGCGTGAGCGCGATACCAACCGCCGCATCAAGCGCGGACTAGCGCTAATTCCCGAGGACCGGCAACGGGAGGGTCTTGTTCCGGTACTCTCGATTGCAGCGAACCTGACGCTGGCAAGTCTTTCCAGATTCTTGAGGTTTTTCCACATTCGCACCGAACTTGAATCCAGGGCAGTTGCTGAGGCAATCAAGACGTTCTCGATCAAAGCTCCGGATCCGAAACTTGAAGTGACATCGCTTTCGGGCGGGAACCAGCAGAAGGTGGTGATTGGCAAGGCGTTGATGACCGGTCCCAAGGTGTTGCTAATGGACGAGCCCAGTCGCGGAATTGACGTCGGCGCAAAAGCCGATGTGTTTCGCACCATGCGCGAGCTCGCAGCCAATGGACTTGGCATCCTTTTTGCGACGTCAGATCTTGACGAGGTCATGGCTCTTTCGGATCGCATTGCGGTCATGAGCAATGGTCGCCTGACCGGCATGTTCGACAGGGCAGACGCCACACAGGCGGCAATCGTGGCGGCCTCCGCCATGGGTCACGGGCCGTCGCGCCAAACCCATACATCTTCAGGGACACAAGGTTCGCCATGACACGTTTTGCAAATTCGCCCGGCAATTCATCGGGCTCCCTGCTGCTTACAATCATGAAGCTGCGAACCTTCATCGCCTTGTTTGCAGTGTTGATTTTCTTCTCGGTTGGCGCGCCGAATTTTCTCTCGACCGCCAACTGGATACTGATGTCGAAGCACGTGGCTCTCAATGCATTCCTTGCGATGGGCATGACATTTGTGATCATTACGGGCGGAATTGACTTATCTGTCGGGTCCATCGTCGGCCTGTGCGGCATGGTTGCTGGCGGCCTGATCCTCAACGGCATTGATCTCGCGGTGGGATACACAGTTTACTTCAACATCTATGAAATCTGCCTGATTACTCTCGTGGTCGGCATATCCATAGGTGCGATCAATGGTTTGCTGATTACAAAGCTGAACGTCGCTCCCTTCATAGCTACGCTGGGAACCCTCTACGTGGCGCGTGGATTGTCGCTGCTTTCCTCGGATGGGCGTACATTCCCTAACCTTGTAGGCAAACAAGAGTACCTGACAACCGGCTTTGGCGCGCTTGGCTCGGGAAGGTTTCTGGGCCTGCCATTCTCGATATGGCTGTTGATCATTGTGGCGCTGGCTGCTGCCTACATTGCCCGTTCAACCCCCATTGGCCGCCACATTTTTGCAGTTGGCGGCAATGAAAGGGCGGCAAGCATCTCAGGCGTGCGGGTCAACATGGTGAAGATGTTTGTCTACATGTTCTCCGGATTTTGCGCGGCCATTGTCGGCTTAATCATTTCGTCTGAACTTATGGCTTCGCACCCGGCAACAGGAGAAAGCTTTGAGCTGAACGCCATTGCCGCCGCGGTACTCGGCGGAACCTCGATGTCGGGCGGGCGCGGCACAATCGGGGGCACCATTGTTGGCGCTTTTGTCATTGGCATTCTCTCGGATGGTCTCGTCATGATGGGGGTGTCATCGTTTTGGCAAATGGTGATCAAGGGACTTGTCATCATCATCGCAGTTGTTGTTGACCAGGCCCAACG
>JANMPF010000382.1:0-5493 GCA_031369725.1 Rhodobiaceae bacterium
GGCGCGGTCGCGCCAGCCGGAAAGGGCTGATGGCTTGGCACCTTCAGCGTTGTCTATTTTCTCAATGGCTTGTGGCAAGTCGCCGCTATCGGCAAGGGCTGCACATTGGGCGGCAAGGCTCGGCCAATCGGCCTCACCAATACGGCGAATGGTGATAAGGCCTTTCATCATCTTCCAGAAACCGTCCGTGTACGAACCATCAGGCGAGATCACGTCGATTTCCGGTTTGGGCAGGAGAGGAATAAGGTTGGTGAGCTCCTTGGCGAGTCCCTGTGCCGTGGGCAGACCTTCCCCGGCATGACTGCCAAGTATATCCAGTCCAGCCGCTGCGGGGACCATGCGGGAGATGCGGTCCAGCTCGTCACGGTACGATGCGCCGGCCGCGATTTTCGCTTTTAGATCAGCGAGGGACTGCGAGAGTGCCGCTGCTGCTGTCGACTGGTCGGTTGGTGCGCCTGCTGTCTTGAGACTGGCCACATCTTTTTCCAGGGCGTCAAGACGCTGGGCGAGAACGGCCAATGCGTTGCCATCCACTGCTGCTGTGCCGGAGAAGGCTACGCCAGATTTGAGTTTTTCGATTTCTGTTTTGACAGACTTGCTGGCAACCTCCATTGTGGCAATGCGGGATTCAATGCCGGTGGTCTTGTCGGCCAAGCCTTGAATATTTGTGGCGAATGTTCCCACTTGCGATTTCAATTGGTCCGATGCGCTGGAAATTGCAGCACCTTGTTCAGCAAGCGTTTTGGTTTGCGCCTCCAGGGTGTCGATGCGGCTTTGTGCGGCGAGCAACTTACTGCTTGGCAAATAGTCCGACAAAAAATCCTTATATACCCATGCGCCGATTACCGTCCCGCCCAGGAGCGCTGCCAGGAGGAGCCACTTTGTCGACGAAATGAAGGTTTTGGAAGGTGCAGGCGGAAGCGGTGCCGAAGGAGCCTCCGCATTATCAACAATCACGTCTTCAGCGTCCAAGTCAATGACTTGCGGCTTTATGGGGGATTCTGGATTTTCATTACTCATGGAATAAGGCCTAACTGGTTCGGGAGCGTCAATCAAGAAGGGCTAACATCGCAGCTTCATCGGGTGATTTTGCGACGCGTTTCCGCCAGTGGTGCGGCAGTATTTTTGCCACATTTCCTGACAGGCAAAAGTATATGGGGCCAGCGGCTGCGGTTTCCAAGTTTGATGTTGCAATCACATCAATCCAGATGCGGGCACTGCGTGGGGAATAGAGCAACACACCATCTGCCATTGCCAAAGCCTGTGGGATTTCAGCAGGAGTTTCAATGACTGCGTCATAGACAACCACTTTTTCAACGATGAAATTATTGGCCGTCAACAGCGCTTGCAAATCAGCCGAGGTTTCCGCGCCTGAGAGATAGAGGATAGACCCATTTCGGGGATTGAAATTTTTGACAATGTAGGAAGCCAGGCGGTACACATCGCCACCATGGGCTTTACATGATTTGAAACCGGCCTCCGTTGCGGCCGCGAGGGATTGCGGACCGACTGTTAGAACCGGAACTTGCTTGAGTGCTGCGGACGCGCCTGAACATTTCAACGCATTTGCACTTGTTGCGCAAATGAGCTGGTAGTGTTTTGGAGGGATTTGCACACCGATCCGTGGAATGATCTTGAGAAGGGGTGCGAGAATTGCGGAATGGTGCATTGCTTCCAGTTTTGCCTTGAGCAAAATCGCATCATCAACAGGGCGTGTAACGATCAACCACATCAGAATGCGATCAGTGCGCCGCCGCGCGCTTTCACCTCGGCTCCGGCTTCTTCGCCCATGCGGGCTGCATCACTTGCCGAACCACTGCGGGTGGTTTCGAAGCAATGGACGCCATCAAGAGTTAGCGCGTGACCGCGAAAGTTGAGGGTATTGCCAGTAAATGCGGCGTGGCCGGCAAGAGGTGTGCGGCAGGAACCGTCAAGCGTTTTCAGAAACGCACGTTCGCAGGTTATGGCGACTTCACTTGGCAAATGATTGATTGCAGCAAGCCAACCGCGGGTTGTTTCATCGTCTTGGCGAATTTCAATACCTATGGCACCTTGGGCAATTGCCGGGAGCATTATTTCCATCGGCATGGCAAGCGTGATCTTGTCTGCGAGGCCCAAGCGATTTAACCCGGCAACGGCCAAGAATGTGGCGTCCGCCACACCTTCGGAAAGTTTGCGCAACCGGGTCTCGACATTGCCACGAAATTGCACGGATTTGAGATCGGGCCTGACCCGCAACACCTGTGCGGTGCGGCGCACTGAGGATGAGCCGATCAGGGCGCCATGTTTCAAGTCTTCAACGGTCGCTGCAGTAAGACACAAGAATGCATCGCGGGCATCTTCGCGGGGCAGAACGGCAGCAATGGTTAAACCTTCGGGAAGGTTGGCGGGCAGGTCTTTCATGGAGTGAACGCCCAAGTGAATTTCGCCAGCCATGAGGGCCTCTTCAATTTCCTTGGTGAACAAGCCTTTGCCTCCGATTTCAGCAAGCGGGCGGTCCTTGATGCGGTCACCGGTTGTCGTAATGGCAATGATTTCGATCTCGGTTGGGTCCAAACCATGGGCTTTTATCAGCCGTTCGCGGGTTTCGCGGGCCTGGGCGAGGGCGAGTGGCGAACCCCTGGTTCCGATTTTTATACGCGGCATTTGCAAATTATGTCCGGTGGATGCTAGAGCGAGGCCCCGTAATAGCCGCTAAACTGTGAGACGTCACCCATTCCATGATGCATATCCTAGGCCTTGAAACATCCTGCGACGAAACGGCGGCCGCTGTTGTTGGCAGACATGCGGACGGTCGTGGTAAAATCTTGAGCAATGTGGTGCTGTCGCAAATTGCCGATCACGCGCCCTATGGAGGCGTGGTGCCGGAAATTGCCGCACGGGTTCACATTCGCCATCTCGACCGATTGATAGCTCAAGCGATGCGGGAGGCGAGTTTGGCGTTCGCACAGCTTGACGGGGTGGCAGCAACCGCCGGGCCGGGGTTGCTGGGCGGCGTTATCATTGGCCTTACCACGGCAAAGGCCATAGCCATGGCGCAGGGCAAGCCGCTGCTTGCCATAAACCATCTTGAAGGTCATGCACTGACGCCACGCCTGTTGGGGTCTTGCCCGTTTCCGTATTTGCTGCTTCTCATTTCCGGTGGTCACACGCAATTTCAACTGGTGGAAGGGGTTGGCCGTTATCGCAGGCTGGGTACCACCATTGATGATGCATTGGGTGAGGCCTTTGACAAGACGGCGAAGCTTTTGGGTCTTGGTTATCCCGGCGGCCCGCAAGTGGAGGCCTTTGCCAAGACGGGAAATCCTTTGCGGTTTGATTTTCCGCGCCCGCTTAAGGGCCGCAAGGACTGCAATTTCTCTTTTTCAGGCTTGAAAACCGCAGTGCGTGAAGTGGTTCATAAATTGGGCCCGCTCGCCGAGCAGGATGTGAGCGACGTATGCGCCAGTTTTGAAGCAGCTGTTGCGGAAACCTTGCAAGACAGGCTGAAAATGGCATTTGCAATTTTCAAAGAGTCCCATCCTGAAGTGCGAGAACCTGCCCTGATTGTTGCAGGCGGTGTTGCTGCCAATGCAACGTTGGGAAATATCCTCATGATTTCAACGGCTGCCCATGGGTTCAAACTTTTTGTGCCGCCGCCTAGCCTATGCACCGACAATGCAGCGATGATTGCGTGGGCGGGGGCAGAAAGACTGGCACTTGGCTTGGTCGATGGGTTGAATGTGGCCGCGCGGGCGCGATGGCCATTGGATGAGGCTTCCTTGCCCATTTATGGTTCAGGCAAATTGGGAGCCAAAGTGTGAAGCAGCGCATAGCGATTGCCGGCAACGGTGCCTGGGGGCAGGCACTTGCCCATGTGGCGCGCAGTGCCGGCCATGAGGTAGATACATGGTCACGCCAAAAACCTCTCCCAGCGGACTTGTTTCGTTGTGACGCCATTATTGTTGCAGTTCCCGCACAGGCAGTACGTGAGGCATTAACCGTCATCAGTCCGCCGCCGCAAATCCCGCTCATTATCAGCGCCAAGGGTATTGAACAGCACAGTGCCAAGTTCATGAACGAGGTGGTGGCGGAAGTTGTTCCTGGGGCAAAGGTTCTGGTGCTGTCAGGCCCAAGCTTTGCACTGGATGTATTGAAGGGTCTGCCCACTGCTGTCACCCTTGCTGCGCCCAGCTTGGCGGAAGCGGGCGAATGGGCCGGGTTGCTCACGCTGCCAATGTTCAGGGTTTATGGTTCCGATGATGTGTTGGGAGTTGAAATTGGCGGGGCGCTTAAAAATGTTCTCGCCATTGCCTGTGGCATTTCCGATGGCCGCGGGCTAGGTGACAGTGCGCGGGCGGCACTCACCACACGGGGCTTTGCAGAGCTTATGCGCTTTGGCAAGAAACTGGGTGCCAAACCTGAAACGCTCACGGGACTTTCCGGGCTGGGCGATTTGCTGCTTACCTGTTCAAGCAGGCAATCGCGCAATTATTCCTTTGGGCTGGCGGTGGGGCAAGGCGCAACGGTAAGTGCAGCGCTGGCTGCATCACGCGGGGTGGTTGAAGGCGCGTCCACAGCACAGGTTGGCCATGAGCTTGCCAAGCTCAATGATGTTGATATGCCAATTGTTGCAGCGGTTGCTGCCATCGTTCATCAGGGAGCAGATCCTGCCCGGGAAATTGCGCGGTTGCTGGCGCGGCCGGTGCGGGAAGAAATCAGATAAGGAGATGACATGCTTTTTGCATTGATATGCACAGACAAGCCTAACAGCCTTGCGTTGCGGCTGAGATCGCGCCCAGACCATGTGGCGTTTTTGAATGGCCTTGGCAGCGGCTTGAAGCTGGCGGGCCCGTTTACCGACGATGCGGGCTCTCCCACCGGCAGCCTGGTTGTTATTGAAGCGGAAAACCGCGCCGCCGCGCAGGAGATTGCCGGGCGCGATCCATATGCCATTGCCGGGCTGTTTGCCGCGGTGGAAATCAAGCCATGGAAATGGGCGATCAAAAATCCGGAAGCTATGTGATGGCGTATTGGCTTTTCAAGTCGGAACCTGGGGTGTGGTCGTGGGACATGCAGAAGGCCAAGGGCAAAACCGGCGAGGAATGGACCGGCGTGCGCAATTACCAGGCGCGCAACAACATGCGGCTGATGAAAATTGGCGACAAGGGCTTTTTTTATCACTCCAACGAAGACCGGGCAATTGTTGGCATTGTTGAAGTGTGCAAGCTTGCCCACCGGGATTCAACGGCGGATGTGGAGACGTGGGAGTGCGTGGATATTCGCGCATTGGTGGATGTGCCGAAAGCAGTTTCGCTGGATTATATCAAAACCGATGCACGGCTCAAAGACATGGTGTTGGTGAAAAATTCGAGGCTTTCGGTGCAGCCCGTAACGGTTGCGGAATGGAAGATTATCTGCGATCTTGGGGGTGTAAAAACGCCACCGCGATTGACGTGAGCAAGGCAGCCTTCATCTTGCAAAACACCACTGTGATGACGCCGCCGCTGGTGC
>JANMPF010000429.1:0-12401 GCA_031369725.1 Rhodobiaceae bacterium
AAGCAGATAAAGGCAAGCTCGCCTGAAGAAGTCACCGGGCTTATCACGGGCGCCATACAGCAGGCATGAATCGAAGGTCGAAAATGTCAACTACACTGGATAAGCCAATTGTACAAAAACAACAGAGCTGGCTTTCGGAAAAGCTCAGCAGCCAGACCTTCTGGGTTTTTATTGCCGTTATTGTTGCCTGCATATTTCTGTCCTTCGCGACCGATTCATTTGCAACAACAAAGAACCTCTATAACATCACCCGCAATGTAACCTTTGTGGCCATCATCGCCTTGGGCATGACGCTGGTGATCATTACCGGGGGAATTGACCTCTCAGTGGGGTCCGTGTTGTGCCTTTGCAGCATGGTGCTCGCCGTGGTTATGCACGCCGGCTATAGTATTGAAATTGGCATTGCTGCTTCGATTGCCACCGCACTGATTGTCGGTGCGTTCAATGGCGTTTTGATTGCCTACCTTGGGTTTCCGCCCTTTGTGGTAACGCTTGGCATGCTGTCAATTGCGCGCAGCCTTGCCATGGTTGCTTCCGGCAATACCGTGGTGTTCCAGTTCGGCCCCGACCACCAGAAGCTTTTGGATTTGGGTGGCGGTGCATGGTTTTTCGGCATCGCCAACCCGGTTCTATATATGATTGTTCTCGCCCTCATCACCGGCTTTATATTACGCTGGACCAGGTTTGGCCGCTACCTGTTTGCGATCGGCGGAAACGAGCATGCAGCCACCCTGACGGGTGTGCCTGTACGCAATATCAAGGTTGCCGTTTACATGCTCTCATCATTGTCAGCCGGCATCGCCGGCATTATTCAAACCGGCTGGCTGGGAGCCGTTACCACCAACATTGGAGCCGGCATGGAGCTGCAGGTCATTGCCGCAGCGGTTATAGGCGGTGCCAATCTGGCGGGTGGCATCGGCACCGCCATGGGTGCAATCATCGGTGCTGCCCTGATTGAAGTGATCCGCAACAGCCTTGGTCTGCTTGGCATCAATGCTTTCTGGCAGGGCGCCTTCATTGGCAGCGCCATCCTGTTGGCGGTATTGTTTGATCGTATCCGGAATTTGCGGCAACGCGAATAAATTGGACAATCGCCTCATGAAACAGTTAGATATTTCGTGGGGCTGGCCGGCATGATAAAAACACCTAAAAACCTAACAATACCAATACTGAAACGGGGTAGCGGGAGCGTACATTCTTCTGTCGCGGAAGCCATTGGCAAGCGCATTGTGCGCGGCGAATTTCCACCCGGTTCCATTTTGCCGAATGAAGCCAAATGGGCCACCGACTTCAAGGTAAGCAGATCTGCGGTACGCGAAGCGATAAAGATTTTGATGGCAAAGAACCTGCTCGTTTCGCGCCCCAAGGTGGGAAGCCGGGTGGAGCCGCGCGAACGCTGGAGCCTGCTCGATCATGATATCTTGACGTGGTACGCAACTGCTCCAAACCGTGAAAAATTCCTCCAGTCCCTGCAGCAATTCCGTTACATCGTTGAACCAGAGGCAGCAGCTCTTGCCGCGGAATTTCATTCCGAAGAACAAATGGATGAAATCAGCATAGCCTGCCATGACATGGCAACGGCTCCATCCCTTTCTGCGCGAACTGATGCCGACGTGCGCTTTCATGTTTCAATTTTGCGGGCAACCAACAACGAGCTCCTGTTGCCCCTTGGCGTGATTATTGATCAGGCGCTGAACAACCTTTTTATTTTCATTACCCGCCAGGCCAAAGATCTTCACCACGCCCAGGACCTGCACGACAAGATTGAACGCAGTATCCGCCAGCGCAAGCCCCAGGCCGCCCGCCTTGCCGTGCAAAAGCTGTTGCAAAATTCCGACGAAATTATCAATCGAGCGGCAAACAGGCAAAAACGCAGCCAATGACCAAACCTTGCATCATCACTGTGGCAATCACCGGCTCTGTTCCCCGCAAGGAAAACAACCCTGCCGTTCCCATTACAGTTGCAGAACAGGTTGATTCTACCCGCGCCGCATTTGAAGCCGGTGCCACCATTGCCCATGTGCATGTGCGCAATGATGACCAGACGCCCACCTCCGATCCTGCCCGCTTTGCGGCACTTCTCGCAGGTTTGCGGGAAGCTTGCCCAGGCATGATTGTACAGTTTTCAACCGGGGGCCGCTCTGGCAAGGGTTCAGAGCGCGGAGGCATGTTGCATTTGGGCTGCGACATGGCATCCCTGTCAACCGGTTCATGCAATTTCCCGACAATCATTTACGAGAACCACCCCACCCTTGTGGCAGAGCTCGCCCAAAAAATGCTGGCCCATGATGTAAAGCCGGAAATCGAGGCGTTTGACCTTTCAATGCTCTATCAGGCGTTGCGCTTGGGCGACCAAGGCTTGCTCAAGATGCCGCTGCATGTTCAATTCGTGTTCGGAGTCAAAAATGCCATGCCCGCAATTCGACAGGCCTTTGACTTCATGGTGGACGAAATCACCAGGCTTTCACCAGAATCAACATGGACCGCGGCCGGCATTGGGCGCCATCAGCTCGAAGTCAATCACTGGTGCCTCGAGCGTGACGGACACTGCCGTACCGGACTGGAGGATAATATTCGCTGGGACGACACAAGGCTTGCTGCCTCGAATGCAGAGCTTGTGTCGCGTGTAGCACAACTCTGCAGCGCATATAACAGACATCCCGCCACTATCGCAGAGGCGCGCAAACTTCTATCATTGACCCCGGATAAATCCACTTCAGCAGCAGGTAACAATGTTCAAACTCGACCAAAAACTTTCACGCATTCATAAAGGCCAATATACGCGCAATGATTTCATTATTGCAGACGCCAAGGATCCCGACATGGGGCCGAGCCTTGCCGGTTGCGGACCAAAGCGCGAGAAAGACGGCACCTCAACACGCTTTGTGACCAGGGCCGAATTCCTCGACAACATTGCCGCAATTGTGAAGCAGGATATCGTCGACATCATGCTGACCTCGGTTTCCAATCTGGAGGCACTCGTGGAAACAGGTGTTTTTGCCAACAGCACAGTGAAACCTGCCATTCGCGCCAATGACACGACGGACATTTGGGTAGGACGCGGCGGAACTTATTCCAAGAAGCCAAGCCGCCCGTTCCGCACGGCCTCCCTGCCCCACACAAAGCCATACACCGACCTTGGCCTTTACTCCATGACGTTCAACAATGACCTTGACCACGACTATGACTCGCTGGATCACTTCGCCGCCTTCCGCCAGGACGCCGCAGACAATGAGTTCAAATACTTTCTCGAAGTGTTTAATCCAAATGTGGATTGCCATATCGACCCGGCAATTGTTCCACATTACGTCAACGACTGCATCGTGCGTTGCCTGGCGGGCCTCACCAAGGCCGAACGTCCGCAGTTTTTGAAAATGCCGTTCAATGGCCCAAAGGCTTTGGAAGAACTTGCATCGTTTGATCCAGGCATTGTTGTGGGCGTGTTGGGCGGTGGTGCCGGCACCACGCGCGATTGTTTCGAACTTATCAATCAGGCTGAAAAATATGGGGCACGCGTGGCCCTGTTCGGTCGCAAAATAAATTTGGCCGAAGATCCCCTCGCCATGGTTTCTTTCATGCGCGAAGTGGCAAGCGGCAATATCCAGCCTTTGGACGCTGTGAAAGCCTATCACGCCGGCCTGCAGAAAAGTGGCTTGTTGCCAATTCGGTCACTCGACAAGGACGGCGAAATTACCGAAAAGGTCTTGCTGTCAGGCTGATGAAAACTAGGCTGTGCCTTCCTGGGTTTCCCTCGCCATCAGCCGCGATTGCAAAATCACCACGAACAGCAAAAACATTCCGCGGATAACCGACTGCCAATAGGCCGACAGGGAAATCCAGCCCAGGCCATTTTCAAAATTGAGAACATTGAAAATGAGGCCGAGGAGAAGCACGCCAGCAAGCGTTGCACCGACAGAACCAACGCCGCCCGTGAGCAATGTTCCGCCCACCACAACGGAAGCAATGGCAAATAGCTCCCAACCCACGCCTTCGATGGGCTGCCCTGCCCCAAATTGCGAGGCGAGGATAACGCCCGCGAGGCCTGATAGGCCGCCACTCAGGACATAAACCATGAATTTCACCCGATCAACCGGAAGTCCCATCAAGCGGCTTGCATCTTCATTGCCGCCAATGGCCAAAACTGTACGGCCCGTACTTGTATAGTTCAAGACAATCGACCCGATGATATATGCCAAAACCGCAATGATCGCCGGAATGGGAATGTTGAATATATCGCTTTGGCCGAGGTCCACGAAGGTTCCATCATATGAAACCGACACCGATTGATCCTGTGCCAGAAGCAGGGCCGAACCATTCGCCGCCAGCATTGTCGCAAGTGTCGTGATGAACGGCAGAATGCGCATGCGCACAATGATGGCGCCATTGAGAACGCCGATGCACAGGCCGGCAGCCACTCCACCAAGCGTTCCAATCAGCATGCCATAAGGGCTGAGCAATGCTGAAACCACGCTGCCGAGTGCCGCTGTTGAACCCACCGACAGGTCAATGCCACCCGTCATGATCACAAAGCACATGCCAAGTGCTACGAGGGCAAACATGGAATTGTAGCGCAAGACGCTTGAGATATTAAAGAGACCCAGAAAGTGGTCATAACGCAGCCAGCCAAAAAGAATAAGTAGTGCGAGGGCAATCAAAACGCCTTGGCTTGAGATCATCGCAATAACGGAAGATTTTTTCATGACTTACGACCTTCCCTGGCGTTGCAACCAAACGGCTAAAACAATGAGGGCTGCTTTAACGAGCTTTGCCACATCGTCATTCACGCCATTGGCAAGCAGCGTGTAGCGAACCAGTTGAATAATAAGCGCGCCAATCAGCGTGCCCGTAACCGTTGCACGGCCGCCACTGAGCAAGGTGCCGCCAACGGCGACGGCAGCAATGGCATCAAGCTCCATGCCGAGGCCAACCAGATTGGCATCACTAGATGAGTTAATGGCGATAACGACCAGACCTGCAATGCCTGAGCAAAGACCGCTGATGCAGTAGACCCAGCGTTTCACACTTGCGACTGGAATCCCGGCAAGTCGTGCGGCGCGCTCATTGCCGCCGATTGCCAGAATTTGGTGGCCAAAAAGCGAGCGCTTCAACACCCATGCAGCTACCGCCACAAGAGCAATCATTATAATAACTTGCACTGGAACACCTAACCAGCGCCCCAAGCCAATCCACTGAAATTCGCCCAGCTTGAACGGCTGCAAATTGCCGTTGGTCGAAACCTGCGCAATGCCGCGCCCAGCGATGAAGAGTACCAGCGTTGCGATAATGGGTTGAATGCGGAACCGGGTGATCAGCCAACCGTTAAACCAGCCAAAGGCCCCCGCCGCCAAAACCGCAATGACCATTCCAACCGCCACGGCCAAATGGATTTCACCGATATGTACGGCAGTTCCAAGAAAAATAAGTGGCGCTATGGCACCTGAAATGGCCATTAAAGAGCCAACCGATAGATCAATGCCACCTGTGGCAATCACCAGCGTCATGCCAACACCAACGATTACGATGGTGGCAACCTGTGTAAGATTGACATACAGTGTTTGCATGGAAACAAAATGGTGGGTGAAAATCACATTGAAAATGACAAGCGCCACGAGTGCCACAAGAGTTGCATAACGCGTCAGGAAGCCAAGAAAATCAAAACCCTTTGGAGAGTCTAGGGGGGTAGTTGTTGCGTTGCTCATGCGTTACTCTCTAGGCTTGATTGAGCGGCCTCGCCATGGGCCATCGCCGCCATGATTGCAGCTTCACTGATTTTATCATGGGCAATCTCAGCCACATTGCGCCCCTCGCGCAAAACGAATACGCGGTCTGAACCTTCAATAACTTCTTCCAGCTCGGAAGAAATCATCAATACGCCAAGCCCTTGCTCGGCGAGTTCCTTGATAAGCGTTTGAATTTCAGCCTTGGCACCCACATCAATGCCCCGCGTTGGCTCATCCAGAATAAGAAGCTTGGGGTTCATGGCAAGCCAGCGCGCCAACAAGACTTTTTGCTGGTTACCACCGGAAAGTTCACGAATTCTCTGGTCCGGCCCGCTACACTTGACACCTAGTCGCTTTATGAATTTTTCCACGATAGCGCGCTGCTTGTCAACATCCACGATGCCCGCCTTTGTAAGCTGCGGCATGAGGGCAAGCGTGAGGTTTTCAGCCACCGACATGTCAGGTATAATGCCTTCAAGCTTGCGGTCCTCCGAAGAAAATCCAATGCCATGGCCAATGGCATCAATGGGACTGCGGGGTGTTATGGCTTGTCCCTTGAGTTCAATCGAACCACTCCGCTTGGGGTCTGCCCCAAACACCAATCGTGCCGACTCGGTGCGCCCTGCCCCGAGGAGCCCTGCCAATCCAACAATTTCACCACTGCGCACACTAAATGAAACATCATGTACCTTGTGGCCTGCGCTCAAATTCCTGGTAGCCAACACAACGTCGCCCACGCCGCCTTTGCGCCCGCCAAAGGCCGTGGCGTTTTTTGCAACCTGTGCCACTTCGCGACCCAGCATGGAGGCCACAAGCTCAAGCTTGCTGATCGATTTCAGTTCGGCGGTTTTAACCGTGCGGCCATCTCGCATAATCGTAACACGGTCACAGACTTGATAGAGCTCATCAAGCTTATGGCTGACAAAAATGACTGAAATGCCAGATTTCTTCAATTGGCGAATAACATTGAACAATACGTTTACTTCGCGCTCATCCAATGATGACGTGGGTTCATCCATGATCACCAGCTTGGCTTTGAAACCAATCGCCCGCGCAATGGCTACCATCTGCTGCGTTGCGGTGTTAAATCCAAACAAGGGCTTGCGCACATCAATCTTGATATTAAAGCGCGCCATCAGGCTTCGTGCTTCCTCATGCATTGCCTTCCAGTCAAGCAGGCCATAACGGCGTGACTCACGCCCAAGGCAGATGTTTTCCGTGATGGAACGGAATGGAACCAGATTGATTTCCTGATAGATCGTACTGATGCCTTTGGATTGCGCATCTTGCGGCGAGCGCGCTTCAGAAGCGGTACCATCAAACGTAATATCGCCAGCGTCACGAGCGACATAGCCCGTAAGCACCTTGATCATTGTGGATTTGCCAGCGCCATTCTGGCCAATCAGCGCATGTACCTCACCTTGCGCAACTTCAAGCGAAGCCGATGATAAAGCCGGGATACCAGCAAAAGCCTTGCTGATATTTTGCATTGAAAGAAGGGAATTTTTTTCTGGGGAAGCCACCGCAGCCATCTCACTTGCCAATTTCAAATTTTCAATGAAAGTCTTACCACCAGCCGGATTTGTCAAGGGGAAACCCCCGCAATTGTCTTACAATTGAATGAGGTCAACACAAATTTAGAGCCCGGTTTCTTTCCATGTGAACCCGGGCTCCTGGGAGGGGCGTTTTAGATTAGGGAGAAATCAATATGAATCTGCGATGCTTGCAGCAGCGTTGGTGATGTCAAACACCCGGTCCTTGTTGGTCATGACTGGAGGAATGGCTTCACCCTTGGCATAGGCAATGGCTGCAGCATAGGCTGCGGGACCAAACTTCGGATTGCATTCAACACTAACACCCATCTTGCCATCAATAATGGCCTGCAAACCATCCTTTTCGCCATCAATTGAGACGATCAGAATGTCTTTGCCCGGAACCTTGCCCGCAGCTTCAATGGCCGAAATCGCACCTATGGCCATTTCATCATTGTGGGCAAACAGGATGTTTGCTTCTGGATGGGCTTGCAGCAATGCTTCGGCAACTTGACGGCCTTTGTCACGGTTGAAGTCGCCCGTTTGCGAGGCAACGATCGACATGCCGGGATTCTTGGCAATCACATCATCAAAGCCTTTTTTGCGGTCATTGGCAGGCGAAGAACCGGTTGATCCCTCAAGTTCAAGGATAATGCCTTTGCCGCCCGTGGCTTTGACCAGCCATTCAGCTGTCGTCTTGCCTTCCAGCAAAAAGTCGGAGCCGATGAAAGTGACATAATCTACACCACCTTTTGCGAGTGTTGCGTCCACACCGCGGTCGATCAGGAACAATGGAATACCGGCCTTTTTGGCTGCCATAACGGCAGGAATCAATGGCTTTTCTTCACGTGGTGACAGGAAAATAACATCAACGCCTTGGGCGATCATGCTGTTGACATCAGCCACCTGCTTGGCTGCCGAACCTGCAGCGTCTGTGTAAACCAGTTGCCAGCCGAGTTTCTCGGCTTCGGCTTTCATGCTGGCGGTTTGCGCCAACCGCCATGGGTTGTTGCTTTCGGTCTGTGCAAAGCCCACCTTGTAGGTTGGCTTCACGGCAAGCTTCGGCAAACCATCGGCAAGTGCGCCGGTCGCGAACGCGCCAGCGAATGCCAATGTGGAAAGAAGCGCCGTGCGGCGTGTAATTGAATTCATCAAATATCTCCCTTTGTGACTGAGGCACGCGCTTGTTTTGTCTCGCGTGCTATTGCTAATTAAATAGCTAATGTTATTATCAGTCAACATTTATATTGTATTATAATACGATTATTCTATCGCACTGCAGTAATTCCATGCTGCATTGCAAAGTGCAATGGGAACAAAAATGCGCAGGCCTAAACGAGAGAAAGAGCAAGCCGAAGCTGCATCACTTTCGCATGCATCATCGGCCGGATATTCCGTTGCCCTGAATGGCGAGTCTGAAGAAGTTGTCATTCGTTCACGCCCAACCATGACTGACGTTGCACGGACTGCCGGTGTTTCACAGTCAAGCGTTTCGCTGGTCCTGAACCAAATGATGGGTGCGCGCATTGCCGATGCAACGCGTGAACGTGTCATGACTGCAGCACGTGAACTCGGATATGAGTTGCCCGGATCGCGGCGTTTGGTGCGAACGGTGACGGAACGCAATGTGATAGCCTATCTTGTCGACGAGATTTCGACGAGCCCCCATCCGGTTGTGAGCTTGGACGGTGCGCGCGATGCCGGATGGGAATCGGGGTTTCTCGTGGCAGCCCATGTCACCCGCTCAAACCCTGCACTTGAGGCCGCAACAATTGAAGCGATCAAGCGCGATCCCAGCATCGTTGGCATAATCTATTCCACTATCTTCACCCGCAAAGTATCCCCGCCTGCCGCACTCGACGGGATCCCGACGGTGTTGTTGAACTGCTATACCGAAGGTAGGCGTTTTCATTCCATTGTTCCCGGCGAAGTGGCAGGAGCATTCACGGCAACACAGCATCTCATCAACAAGGGCCATCGCCGCATTGGTTTCATCAACGGTGAATCCTGGATGGATGCTGCTGCTGATCGCCTCAAGGGTTTCCGCCAGGCCTTGGCCACCGCTGATATCGCATTCGATCAGAGCCTGTTCAGAAATGGCGATTGGTTGCCGCTTAGGGGATATCAACTCGCCATGGAATTGCTCAAACTGAAGAACCCGCCCAGCGCCATTCTTTGTGCCAACGATCTCATGGCCGTGGGGGCACTTGAGGCGGCAAGCGAACTTGGTTTGCGTGTTCCAAAAGATGTATCCATCATGGGCTATGACGATCAGGAACTGGCGCGTTACACCCACCCGCCGCTTTCAACTCTCGTGTTGCCCAATTATGAAATGGGCAGGCGGGCAATTGACCTCCTGATTGATCTTGCAGTTCACAACAAAGTAATCCGCCCCATGATAATCAAGATCGATGGCCCGCTCATTGAACGCGCCTCGGTCGGTGTTAACAGGGGCCAAAGGGCAAAAGAATGACAATAGCAGACGACGTCGAAACTCTCAATCGTGATGGCATCGTGGGCCTCAAGTCCGCATTCCCAAGAGCTTGGGTTGAGGACATGCGCGAAGACATGATGACCGCATTCTGGTCGGCAATTCAAAGGCCGGGCGGCACCGTTGGACGGGGTCCCCGACGCTGGTATGTGGAAATCCATCCGCAGGATTTCCGCGGTTTTGTTGACCTTCTCACCCATCCGTGGGTTACAGACATGGCCCAGGCAATTTGCGGCCCAAAATATGAAATCGTCGAGATTGGTTTTGACACGCCCTTTCAAGGCGCCAAAAACCAGCCGTGGCACCGCGATTTTCCATCTCCTCCTGAAACTTACCAGGATCACAGGATAACCTCGCTGGCCTTTAATCTCACGGGCGTTGATGTAACCCCCGACATGGGGCCCTTTGAAATAGCACCGGGCACCCAATGGGTTGATGGCCGCAAATGGAATCATGAAATGTTTCCGGACAAGGACATATGGCCTGAATTCGCCGCAAAGGGGTTGCGCAAATTTCCGCAAATGGGCGATATCTCATGCCGCTCCGCACTCACCATGCACCGGGGAACCGCCCACGCTTCGCCTGTTGCGCGCCCTGTGTTGGTGATCGGCATTGATGCTCCGGGCGCTGGCCACGCAGCGCTGCATGACATGATGGTAACGCAAGAATATTTCGACGCACTGCCCCAAGGCATTCGCGATCATCTTGTCTGCCGCGTGGTGGCTGAGCTGATACCTGTGACCCAGAAGCATGACATCGAAGGCCTTGTGATGGGAACAGAATAACTGCCCTAACGCACCAGTCGCTCACGCCCATAGAGCAACAACATCAGGATAATGACCACGCCGTAAATTATTTGGCGGCCAAATTCTGGCATCTGCATGACAGAAAGTATGGATTGCAGGAGAGTGATCAAGAGCACGCCGGCAACCGTGCCAAGATAGCTGCCGCGGCCGCCAAGGATCGATGTTCCTCCAAGTACCACAGCGGCAATGGCTGGCAGGAGATAGGCATCCCCCATGGATTGCGCAGCCTTTGAGGCATAACCCGCGAGCAACACCCCGCCAAATGCGGCAAGACCGCCAGAAATTGCAAAAACAGTCATGACGATGCGTCGCGTGTTAATGCCAGACAGATAGGCCGCACGTTCCCGGTTGCCGATGCCATAGATCGAGCGCCCAAAAGTCGTTCGTGTCATGAGGAATACGGCAACCGCCCCGATGACCGCCCAACAGATAACGGAATTCGGCAGCGTTGGAATGATAAATCCAGTCGCTATATAACGCATCGCCGGGGAAGCAGAATCCTGTGGCGAGAAACCGCCGGTATAAACCACCATCAAACCCTGTGCCACAGCGTTGGTGGCAAGTGTAATGATCATTGATGGAATGCGGAGATAGGCCACACCGAACCCGTTCAGGAGTCCGATCAACACACCACAGAATATACCGAATGGAATGGCAAGAATGGCACCCGCATGACCATAGCCCGCCACCGCACACGACATCATGGCACCAACCGTCACCACCCATGGCAATGACAGATCAATCTGGCCCAGCAAAATGACCATCATCATGCCCGTTGCGATGATGCCAAGAAAAGACGCGACCTTGAGCTGTTGCAAAAGATACTCAGGCGAAAGGAAATTGCTTGAATAGAGGCTGCCCACAAACAGCAGCAGCAGAATGCAGGCAAAAGCCGTAGCCACCGCCGGATCAAGGCGGCGCATGAAATTAGGCAGGCGGGCGGTGAGCGTGTTCATCCAAACCAATCCAAACGATTACGAATACGGAATAATCCAAAGGCTCCAAGACTTACAGCCAACAGCAGCACCACCCCTTGGAACAAGGGTTGCCAAAGCGGATCAAAGTCAAAGACAAACAGCAGGTCACCAATGGTGCGAAATGCCAAGGCGCCAAAAATTGCGCCGATGGCACTTCCCCTGCCGCCAAAAAGCGAAACCCCACCCAACACCACCGCGGCGATGGAAAACAGCGTATAGGCATTGCCGCTGGCATAGGCAGCTTCACCAGTATAGGTAAAGAAAGTAAGGAACAGTCCTCCAATACCCGCCAGAAGGCCTGACAGTGTATAGGTCGCAAACTTGGCACGTTTTATTGGAACGCCCGACATGTAGGCCGCAGGTTCCGAAGACCCCACTGCATAGGCAGCCCTGCCCGTAACTGAGCGGCTAAAAGGTATCCACACCACCGCTACGACAGCCGCAAGGGCGACAAGACTTGCTGGCACAAAGCCAAACAACTTCCCGGTGAGCGCATCCGCCAACGTCTCGTCCACTGTCCCGCCAGGAAAGGGGCGCAACGCCAATGCAATGCCATAATAGATGGCCCCCGTAGCGATTGTGGCCACAATGGGCTGCAAGCGCCCGTAAATGACAATGGCTCCGTTAACCGCGCCGCAAAGTGCACCCACCATCAATACAATGATAACGCCAAACGCAACATGCAGCGGCGATCCTGTAACAAGCCATGACGCCAGGCAGTTCGTAAGTGTAAAGGTCATCCCGACTGACAGATCAATGCCCGCCGTAATCACCACCAAGGCTTGCGCCATGGCAACGAAAGCCAGCAAAACACCCTTGTTCGACGCGGTTTGGACAACGTTCGCGGTAAAGCCTGCAGGATGGTTTGAAACATA
>JANMPF010000454.1:0-3814 GCA_031369725.1 Rhodobiaceae bacterium
AGAACAATACTCCAGCCGATGCCCGCCGTAGTTGTTACGTATGCAGCCTGGCTGGCAAAGACCGCCCCCGTTGTCGCTATGAGATATACAAAGAGGATCATTGCCAGTGTCGAAGCGGTTGCGACCAGGGGAACGATGACACCAAGCCTGCCAGCGAGAAGTTCAAGAGGGATGAAGTCATCAAAGATTACTGCGAGAGGCAACAGCATGAAACATGCGACAAGGAGTGAGAGACCGTAAACGGCGGTGTTGTCGATGTGGGATGGACGTTTCTCGGAAATGTAGAGGTCCTCTGCGGCATAAGTCGCAGGTATGACCAATGCGAGAGCCATCCATAGCCATTGCCCCTCTCTCCCGCCTGTTTCGCCGTAGACAACGACAGTACCAACACCGACCAGCCCTAAGGCGAGACCCAGAAAGCGCTTCAGGCTGGGTGACTCGATTCGCATGACCGCAGCAAAAAGAAAGACGGCGAAACCTTCCAGGACAATTACGATCGACACGACGAAGGCGGGGAGTTTGCTCGTCATCCAATAGACAAGCACCTGATTGACGAGGGAACCGATGACGGCCAATCCGCCAATGTAAGTCCAATCTTTGCGAGTCAACGTATTTAGGTGCGGCAGGGTTTTCCGGTTGGCTGACAAACCGATACAAAATGCAGCCCCGATTGCGTCAACAAGCAGCGCGAGTCCGATGGGGTGCGTTGCGACGTTGGCGGCCATCTTGGACAGCGGTACCATCAGCCCCCACAAGGCACCGCAGCCGAGGAGAAGCAAACCACCGCGAAAAGTGCGGATATATTGGAGCATTTGCCGTTCGCGTTCATACACCTTCTGCGCCATCGCCGAAAACACTTTGGCAAGCTTGCCCAAGCCATCGGTTCTGCTGGTAACATCCTGAAGGCCGAGTTTTGACGGGTTGAACCTGCCGGACTCCAGCGCCGTGGCCGCCCGCGTCAGTTTGGCAACCTGCAGAAGATATTCCCTTTCAATGTCCCTGAGACGTTTTTTCTCGATGCAGGTCGAAACACGTGCCTCCAATAGCGCGGGTTCGAAATCCTTGGGCAGGAAATCTTCTGCACCCAGCTTGATGGCCTTAACCACGCTGTCCATTTCTTCATCAAGAGCCGAGATAACGATGACAGGTAAATCGCGGGTGACACGAGAAGACTTGAGCGCCTTTAGCACGTCGAAGCCGTCCATTTCGGGCATGACGATGTCGAGAAGAACGAGATCGAACCGGGTACCCGCCACCTGCTCAAGTGCCAAATTGCCGCTTTCAACCGCCATGGCATCGTGACCTAAGGCTTCAATGGCCTTCTTCAGTTTTAGGCGCACCATCCGTGAATCGTCGACAATGAGCACACGCGAGCCTGTGCGTTCACGCAATGTGGGTGATAGTTCTGCAGATGTGATGCTCATTTTGACCAGTCCCCTCGTTTCAGTCGCGTAAGGTGAAGAATTAAGTCTTCCTGCGCCAATGCACATTCGGCACGTATCGCATCCACCTGGCGTATTGCCTGCTCCGGCATGCTGTCCCGGCACGATTTTTCAAGCGCCTCACACAGGACCGAAAGTTGGCTTGCGCCAAAATCGCGGGCGCTCGATTTCAGGGTGTGGGCCGCCCGGCCAAGGACTGTCCGATCGCCAGCATCAGCGGCCTGCTGCATCTGCCCGACTAGCAGAGGCGATTCCTCAAGGAAACTCTCGATCAGCTCGGCGAGAGAGCCAGGATCCCCGCCGATCAAATCAAAGAGTTTATCGAGTGCTTCCCGGACAATTGCCATTTGCTATCCCTCCGCCTTGACGCCCACCTGGGCATGGGCGTCGACTCGCCTCCGCCCGCCGGCCAAGACTGCCCGTTTAAGAGATGCAACAAGTTCCTCCACGCGCAGCGGCTTGCTGAGATAATCGTCCATCCCGGCGTCCAGGTATCGCTCGCGGTCTCCCGCCATTGCGTTAGCAGTGAGCGCCACAATAAAGGGCTGGCGCGCCTCGAAAGAGCCTGACGCGCGAATCAATCTGGTGGCCTCAAGGCCGTCCATATCCGGCATCTCGATGTCCATCAGGATGACGTCATGTTGTCCTTCAGAGTAAGAGGAAATCGCCGACTGTCCATCAGTCGCGACCTGCGCCTTGTAACCCAGACGCTCGAGCACCTTGAATCCCAGCTTGCGGTTGGTGGCGTTGTCATCAACCAGGAGAATACGAAGCGGCAGTTTGGCCGCCATTTCGCTATCCAGAGCCGGACCTTTTACTTGTTCTTGTCTGGCGAAGCGTATTGGTGCTCCTGAAAAAATCGCCATGAACGCGTTCAGGAGCGGCGATGGCTTGATCGGTTTGGCTAGCATCGCTGCAAATTTGATGTCTTCAATATCTCTCTTGTTACGCTCGCCGAGTGGCACAAGCGAACTGAGCAAGATTAGCGGTATGTTGCCGGGACTACCAAGTGCGCGCATCCCCCTGGCCAGTTCAATGCCATCCATTTCAGGCATGCTCATGTCGAGAACAGCAACATCAAACGCTTCGCCGCTTGCAATCATGCGCAATGCTTCCGATGGCGACTCCGTTGAATAGGGAACCATGGCCCAAGATTGCGCCTGCATGGACAATATGCGCCGGTTCGTTGCATTGTCATCAACAATCAGCAGCCGCTTGCCGGCGAGTTCGACTCTGGCCATGGACATTTCCGCGTGCTTGGGGGCGGGAGCGGTGGGCGCTTGGATCGTGAAGAAGAAAGTCGTGCCATTGCCTTCGACGCTTTCCACCCAAACTTTGCCTCCCATGAGTTCAACGAGGCGCTTGCTGATCGCCAACCCGAGACCAGTTCCGCCGTAACGCCGCGTCGTCGAGGCGTCAACCTGGCTAAATGACTTGAAAAGCCGGTCCATCCGGTCCGCGGGGATACCGATGCCGGTGTCGCGCACTGCGAATTGCAAAGTGCACAAGTCCGCCTCATGTTCATCTCGCGGACCGCTCGCATCCGCTACGCCCTGCGGGACTTTCGAGACCGAAAGTGCGATTTCGCCTTTCTCGGTGAACTTGACGGCGTTGTTCAGGAGATTGATGAGGATTTGTCTTAGTCTCGTGCTGTCTGCAACAATCCCTTCCGGTGTTCCAGGCTCCACGACATACCCAAGATCGAGACCTTTTTCCGCGGTTCTTGGCGCCATCAGGTCGACGGCGCTTTCCAGGCACTCACGAAGTTCGAACGGCCGGGGATCGAGTTCCAGCTTACCGGCTTCGACCTTGGAGAAATCCAATATGTCATTGATGATGGTCAGCAACGCCTCGGCACTGTTGTTGATTGTCTCGCCGATTTCACGTTGCTCGCCGTCAAGCTTGGTGCCGAGCAGCAGATTGCTCATACCGATCACACCGTTCATGGGTGTCCGGATTTCGTGGCTCATGGTTGCCAGGAATGTGCTCTTGGCCTCGTTGGCGGCTTCCGCTGCTTCCTTTGCCTCCTGCAGGGCGCGCGACAGGTGCTTGAGTTCGCTGAACAACTGTGCGTTGTGCAGGGCGGCACCGGCATTGGCGGCGATGGTGGAAAGCAGGCGCAGCGAATTTTCGTTGAACAAGCCTTCCTGTGTGGTGCTTTGCACGCTGATCACGCCCATTGTGCCTTGCACCGTCTTGATCGGAACGCCCAGATAGGACAACGCTTCCTTGCCGACCGGAATCGCCCCGATCTCTACACTGCGTTCCACCACATTCTGATTGATGAGCAGTGGTTCGCCGGTTTCGATGATCTTGCTGGTCAGACCTTCGCCAAGAGTGAGAGTGGTGAAGGCCTCGCCAAACTGGTAGGG
>JANMPF010000603.1:0-2150 GCA_031369725.1 Rhodobiaceae bacterium
TGGCGCAAATTCCGCCTGAACAGCGTGAGCTGTTGATCCTTTCCTATGTGGAAGACGTACCACAGGTTATGATTGCCCAACGCCTTAAACTACCCCTTGGAACCGTGAAATCGCGCATGCGGTTGGCCTATCGCCGCATGCGCAAATTGTTGGAGTTGGTGAATTGACGATTGTTCACCATTTGGACGATGCAACGATTTTGGCCTATGCCGCAGGATCCCTTGGCGAGGCCTTGAGTGTTGTCGCGGCAACCCACATTGCCATGTGCCCAACCTGCCTCGCCGCCGTTCGCAAGGCCGAAACTCTCGGCGGCGGGATTTTGAATGGTTTGCCAACAGCGGCAGTGTCCGATATGTGCCGTGCGGCCACCCTTGCCAGTCTTGATGGCCGCCCGGTGGCTGCAAAGGCCGCTGCCCAGACGCCGCTACAACGGATTTTGGATGGCAAGGAATTTTCAGAACTGCACTGGCGCAAAAAGGCTCCTGGGGTTTGCGTTGTTGAACTGCCACTGTCCAAAGGTGCCAGGGGTTCGTTGAAACTTCTCTCCATTGCATCCGGCATGACCATGTTGGAACATGGCCACGCAGGCGAAGAACTCACGCTGGTTTTGCAAGGCGCATTCAAGGACAAGGTAGGCCGTTTTGCCGTGGGCGACATTGCCGATCTCGATGAAGACACCGAGCATTGCCCCGTTATCGAAGAAGGCGAAACCTGCATCTGCCTGTTCGCCACAGAAGCCCCATCGCGCTACAAAACCTTGATCGGTCGCCTGTTGCAGCCGCTCCTGGGAATTTGAATGCGAAAAAGTGTCAACCATGTCCCCGAACATGTGTCAGCTATGTCCCCGGGCTAAACAGAAAGCCGGAATGACGTATTTTGGTGGGAGTGGAATGACGGACAGTAGTGGTCGCGCCCGCCTCATTAGGGCTTTTTCTCCACCCATTCGATGAAGGCTTGCAGCCATTTGGCCAGATGCTTCCTGGTTTCTTCGTCGGTTAGGTTGCCTGCTGCGTCAAACTTGTCTTCGTTGTGGTTCACGAAGATTTCCGGCTTGGGCATGACGATGGCTTGCAGGGCCTGAAGGTTTTGGCGGAAATGGTATTGCGAGCGGCCGGTGCCGAGGAAAATGCCACCGCCGGCCCCCAGAATTCCGGTGCGCTTCCACTTGAGAAAGGCAGAGCCGCGCGACAGCCAGTCGGTGGCATTTTTCAACACGCCCGGAATTGAGAAATTGTATTCAGGGGTGGCAAAAATCACCCCGTCGGCGGCGCGTATGCGAGCGTCCAAGTCCTTGACGGATTGCGGCTTGCCTTGGGTTTCCTCCACGTCGCCATCATAAAGCGGGATGCCGTGCAGGGTGACGATATCGATCTCAACGGCGGCTGGTGCCATTTCCTTCAGGGCGCGCAATAGTCCGGTGTTGGTTGATGCTTTGCGCAGGGCACCACTTATGGCTATTATTTTCATCACTTTCCTATTTTTAGCAACAATGCAATTATTTATGTTTTATTTTTCTATTTTTAGCAATAATAAAGTCGCATGGAGCAGTTTTCGGCACTTCGAATGTTTATTTCGGTGGTGGATGCGGGTGGTTTCTCGGCAGCGGGGCACTTGCTTGGTGTTTCTACGTCGGTTGTCAGCCGCCAGATTGCTGCCCTTGAGGCCGAACTTGGGGTTAGCCTTCTCAAGCGCACGACCCGCAGTTTTGAACTTACGGAGGCAGGTTTCACCTATCTTCAGCAGGTCCGCTCCCTTCTTGGTGAACTTGAAGAAGCCAACAGGGTTCTCAAGAACCCTAACATAGGGGCCGCTGGAAGGTTCCGCATTGCGGCACCTTCCACCTTGGGCCTTACACTGATTGCACCTGCCATGGCAGATTTTCTGGCGTCGCAGTCTAAGGTCATTGCCCACCTTGACCTGTTGGACCGACTGGTTGACCCCGCTGAGGAAGACTATGATGTGGTTTTGCAATTGGGTGAAACCGCTGAAAAGGCGCGGACTCTGGCACAAATCGAACTCGGGCTGTTCGCTTCGCCCGGCTATTGTGCACTGCACAACAGACCCCATGGCCCCGCCGACTTCATGTCCCATCGCGGCCTGTTTCTGGCAAGCCAGCCGATTTGGCACTTGCGGGGCGAAAATGCCATCCA
>JANMPF010000007.1:0-2457 GCA_031369725.1 Rhodobiaceae bacterium
TCCAGCAGGGAGGAAAAATTCTGGTCGCCATCGCTGATGCGGAATACGCCGGCACCGCCGTTGCCGTAGAGGGGCTTCAGGATGATGTCGCCATGGGCTTTGCGGAAGGCGGCGACTTCGGCGGCATCCCTGGTGATGAGAGTTTCGGGCATGAACTGGCGATAATTAAGAACGAAAAGTTTTTCGGGTGCATTGCGCACTTCGGTTGGGTTGTTGACCACCAGGGTTTTGGGGTGGATGTGGTCGAGCATGTGGGTGGCCGTGATGTAGCCCATGTCGAAGGGCGGATCCTGGCGCATGTGGACGACATCGTAGCTGCCAAGATTTACGGTTTTCTTTGCACCGAAGGTAAAATGATTGCCAAGCTCATCGCGAACGCTCACGTCATGGCCGGTTGCATACAGAAGCCCGCCACGCAGGGCCAGGGTTTTGGTTTCATAGTGGAAAAGCGAATGCTTGCGAGCTTGCGCTTCCAGCATGATGGCGAAGGTTGAATCGCCCTTGACGTTGAAGCTTTGCATGGGGTCTGCCTGGATGGCAACTTTGAGCGGCATGGTTCAGGCATCTCCCGGAAAGGCATTTTCGATGTGGTGAGACCAAAGGTAGGCATTCACCACCACGATGTCAAAACGGCAGAAATTGGTGTTGGCGATTTTGTCGCGCGCCATCCATGTTCGCGCTGCCGCTGCGATGCGTTTGGATTGATAAGGCGTTACGGCTTCAAGGCCGGCATCTCTTGAGGCACGGGCTTTGACTTCGATAAAGGCGGTGACGTTACCCCGGCGCATGACGAGGTCGATTTCGCCTTGCGGGGTTTTGAAGCGCCGGGCCAGAAGCCTGTAGCCCTTGCAGCGGAGATGCATGAGGGCGGCAAGTTCTGCCATGCGGCCGCGTTTTTCGGCGGCGCCGCGCCTACTCGGCATTTTTGCGCGCCAGAATGCGGGCGTAGACATCTTTCTTGGCCACGTCGAAGCGTTTGGCAATTTCGCTTGCCGCTTTGGCAGCAGGCATGGATTGCAGGGCCTGGCCGATGGCGGATTCGATATCCTCTGCGCTGGCAGTTGCTGCACTTTGGTCGGGTGGTGCAATCACCACAGTGATTTCACCTTTGACTGAAGGGCGGGCTGTGAGAATGTCGTGAACTTCAAGTGCTGTTCCACGCAACACTTCTTCATGCAGCTTGGTGAGTTCACGGGTGACGGCAACTCTGCGATTGCCAAGGGTGGCGACCAAATCCAACAATGCATCGACAATGCGGTGCGGCGATTCAAAAGCGACGAGGGTTGATCTCACGCTGGCGAATTCGGCGAGAAGTTTTTTGCGTTCGCCGGGTTTGGTGGGGAGGAATCCGACGAAAATAAATCGATCCGTTGGCAGAGCGGAAAGCGCAAGAGCGGTGAGCACGGCGGATGCGCCGGGAACGGCAGTGACGGGAATGCCGTGTTCCACGCAATCTCCCACCAAGCGATAACCGGGATCAGACACCAGCGGCATGCCGGCATCGCTGACGAGAGCGTAGGCTTGGCCGTCGCCTAGCGCTTTCAAAATCGCCGGGCGCACGCGTGTCGCGTTGTGCTCGTGGTAGGGCATGAGCCTGGTGCGGATGGCGTAGCGCTCCAGCAGTTTTCCGGTGGTGCGGGTATCTTCGCACAGCAACACATCGGCAGCGGCCATGGTAGCAAGGGCGCGAAGGGTTACATCGCCCAAGTGGCCGATGGGGGTGGCGGTGACATATAATCCGCCAGCCAGCTTTTCAGCCTCATAGGTGTTGGTGCCAATGACGTAACTGCGGGGCATCAGTGCGCGAGCTCGGTGATGAGGGCGTTAAGCAGACGGCGGCCAGCCCGCGTGGCCATGAGCTGCTGGCCTTCGCGCTTGATGAGACCCATTGATTTCAAGCCGGCAATCTTGTTGGGGTCCATGGGCATGCCATTCAGTTTTTCATAGCGCGTGAGGTCAATGCCTTCTGAAATGCGCAGGCCCATGATGAGATATTCCGAGGCCTGGTCTTTGGGTTCGACGATGGTGTCTTCAATTATACCGTGGCCTTGATTGTTCACCAGCTTGCGCCAGGTTTCGGGGTATTTTTCCATGACAATGGCGCGGCGGCTTTCAGCTTCGCCAAGGCGGGCGTGGGCGCCGGGGCCAACGCCCGCATATTCGCCATAGCGCCAGTAGAGCAGATTATGACGCGACTCTTGACCAAAACTTGCATGATTGGAAACTTCATAGGCGCTGAGACCAGCCTTTTCCGTGAGGTCTTGCGTCAGCTCAAACAAGTCGGTGGCTTTGTCTTCATCGGGCACGACGAGGGAACCCTTGGCGTGGAGATCAAAATAGGCGGTGCCGGGCTCGATGGTGAGCTGGTAGAGCGACATGTGGCCTTCCTGCTCGCCCAGTGCGCGGGTGAGTTCCTCGCGCCAGCCATCAAGGGTTTGGCCTGGCCGCGCGTAGATC
>JANMPF010000016.1:0-2403 GCA_031369725.1 Rhodobiaceae bacterium
CACCTTGATTGCGGTTGACGGGACGATTGCTGGTGTGAGGTTTCCGGTTGATGATCCTGCGCAGGATGCAGAAGAAACTTTGAAGTTAATTGAGCGGTTGGGTGCTGCGTGAAGCTAATTGCCATAGGCAGCAATATTTCCGGGCCGTGGGGCACGCCTGAACAGGCGGTGGCGCGCGCCCTGGCGGCATTGAACGGCGATGGCTTGAAACTGGTGAGGGCTTCACGCCTGATGATTACCGCCCCATTTGGCAAGCCCAACCAGCCGGATTTTGTGAATGCGGTGGCAGGGATTGAAACGCATCTGCCGCCGCTGGCGCTCCTGCAAAAACTCCATGCGATAGAAAAGCAGGCCGGGCGACGGCGGGGCTTGCGCTGGGGGCCGCGCGCACTTGACCTTGACATTATTGACTATGAGGGGCTGGTGCGACCGCGCCCCAATACGCTCATCTTGCCGCATCCGGGTATTGCCGTCCGCATTTTTGTGTTGCAGCCGATAGCCGAAATAGCGCCGCAATGGCGGCACCCCGTGAGCCACAAGTCGGCGGCAGACATGCTGCGCAGGCTCAAGGGGTTTCAACAGGGCCGCGAGGTTTAAGAGGGTCTTAACGCTCATAAGGCACACTGAGCGGTGCGGCTGAGTTTATGCCGAGGTGGGTAGTTGAGTATGCGTAAAAATTCAATGGCAGCGGTTGCTGCCTGTTTTACATTGTTGATGTCAACAGCCGATGCGGGACAACTGAAGTTCGCGCCTGGCATTTTTCAAATCTATGGCGGCATGTCCAACGGGCAACGAACGGCTTTACTGCTGTCTCCAAACATGGATGGATCGGCCACCAATACGGCGCACGTGCTGGTGCAATTCAATGAATCGATGACACCTGGGTCCATTCTCATCCGCACGGCAGAACGCAAGTTGTATTTCGTTTTGCCCAACAACCAGGCAATCATGTATCCGGTAGGCGTTGGCCGCGACGGCTTCACCTGGTCTGGCCACAACAAGATTACCCGCAAAGCCACCTGGCCCGACTGGCGGCCGCCGCAGGTCATGATTGAGCGGGAAGCTGAAAAGGGTCACATCATTCCTGCATTCATGGCAGGTGGACCAGAAAACCCATTGGGTGCGAGGGCTATGTATATCGGCGACACTGATTACCGCATCCACGGCACCACGGCACCCTGGAGCATTGGCAAGGCCATGTCATCAGGCTGCATTCGCATGATGAATGAAGAAGTCATCGACCTTTTCAACCGGGTAAAAATTGGCGCTGACGTCATCGTCGAATAAATTTTATGACAAGTTGCAATGGGTGCCATCCTTAAACCCTCCATTAACCTAAACAAGCCATTATCCAATTTGTAAGTTGTTTGTGGAGTTGGCCTATGCGTATCGTGTCCCGTGCCCCTGTGGGCTTTTCAAAATTCAACATTTTGGCTTCTGCCGCCCTGGCCGTCATGCTGGCCGCGTGCTCAAGTGCTGCGACGCGATTTGCCGAAAACCCGTCAGACGCGGACCCGGTTTATACGGCGTCGGTTCCCAAAGCCAAAAAAGCATCATCTTATTCCGCTTCCCAAGATGACACGATTGTTTCGCGGCCGCTGGCCAATGCTTCGGTGAACCCGCCGCGCTATGCCAACAACACATATAAATATGGCAATGCCTACAAGAAGCCAATGTACAAGCAGCCCAACACCTACGCTGAGGCCCCGGTTAACGAACAGCCTGCTTACAAGAATACGGCGATGAACAGGCGTATCGCCCCGAAAGGCGGCACGGTCCAGGTCGAGGAGGGCATGACGCTCTACTCCATTGCCAAGGCAAATGGCGTTTCAGTTGCGCAACTGGCAGCAGCCAACAACATTGTTGCACCTTATTCGGTAAGCATGGGACGCGTATTGCGCATTCCGGGTGTGGCCCAGGCAAAAGCACCAATGATGCACAATGTTCCACAGGCCGATGTGGCTGCCTCAGAGGAAATAGCCGCACCAGCAAGCAGGCTGACGGCGGCAGGTGCCCACACGGTTGCCAGCGGTGAAACCCTATTCTCACTGGGACGCAAATATGGCGTTTCGCCTTACACGATTGCCGACCTCAATGGCCTGCCGCACAACAAGGCACTGAACGTTGGCCAAAGTGTTCGCATTCCCGGAGCGGCTGGCCAGACCCTTGCGGCCAAGAAACCACCTGTGGCTGCGGAGGCCGAGACGGTTGCAGCCAATGAAGATCAACCACAAATCACCGACGCGCCCAAGAGTGCCGCGGCGCCGCAGTCACTTGCGACGGACGAAATTCCAGATGCAGCAGCGGCACCCAAACAGGTGGCAGAGCTTAATGCAAATCCAACGGTTGGCAGCATGCGGTGGCCGGTGAAGGGCAAGATCATTTCCGCCTATGGTGCCAAGC
>JANMPF010000070.1:0-1890 GCA_031369725.1 Rhodobiaceae bacterium
GGGGCGCCTGAGCCAACCTTCAAGAATTGCATCGGTGCAGAGGATTTGATCACCCAATGCAAAGCCTTGCGACGATTCGGCGGCTTCGATAGCCAGGTGGTTTTGGAATACCGTGCCTTTCCAATCCTCAACGCCTGCAACGCCGTTGGCAGCGAGCCATTCGCTCCACCATTGTTTACGCTGTTCATGCAGCAGATTAAAGTCCTTGAGGTCAGCGGGTTTCAGGTTCGGAGCATCAGCCACCAGGCGCGGTGCGCAGACTGGGAAAATCACCACATCGGAAAGCTTGGTCATTTCCACATTGTCCCAATTACCCAAGCCGTAGCGAATGCCGAGTTCGACATTGTCGGCGTGGAAATCGACAAGCCGGGTCGTGGGGTCGATGTTGAGCTCTATGTCGGGGTGGAGGGCCTGGAATTTGCCGAGACGGGCAACCAGCCAGCGGGACGCGATGGCAGGCTCCACCGACACGTTTAAGGGCCGCGCAGCGCCCACTGCAGCGGCTTCACGGGACGCCTCGGCCAGGCCATCGAAAAGCGGTGTGAGTTGCTCGCCAAAGCGAATGCCGGCCTCGGTGAGGGTGACACCGCGGCCGGTGCGATTGAACAGCTGGGTACCGAGATATTCCTCAAGCTCGCGGATGTGGCGACTGATGGCCGCATGGGTGACAAAAAGCTCGGTTGATGCCTCGGTAAAGCTCGCGTGCCTTGCGGCGGCCTCAAAAGCTTTGAGCGCATTGAGGGATGGGAGACGGCGGGCCATGATTCAACCTGTAACATTTTCTGATATGATGTGTAGCTTTAAACCGTTTGTGCTGCAAGGGCGAGAGGACCATATCAATTGCATCGGAACACGAACCAAGGAGAAATATCATGAACTGGGTTTTTGGAGCTTATTCAAACGTTTACAGCACAGCCATGATGCAGAACAGCGACTTTGCACATGATCTCGCAGCTGCGAAGCCAAGCGCTATAAAGCCGGCTGGCCGGATTGCCCGCCTGTTTGGCAAGATATAAGAAAATGAAAAACTGTCAGTAAAAGCCGTATCTAAAGTGGGATACGGCTTTTTTGGGCTTGAAATTGGAACAAATATAGAACATATAGGATGTGGATAAACTGACCCTTTTAGTGAAACCGCCAAGCGGAGGCACTAGAAGGGAGAAAAGTGGGAGTTTTGAAAATGGCAGGTTCGGTCAACAAGGTAATTTTGGTAGGCAATTTGGGCAAGGATCCAGAGGTTCGCCATACGCAGGATGGCAAGGCCATCGTCAACCTGGCGCTTGCCACATCGGAGAACTGGCGCGACAAGTCAACTGGCGAGCGCAAGGAAAAAACCGAATGGCACCGCGTGGTGATTTTCAACGAGAATTTGGCCAAGGTTGCCGAGCAGTATTTGAAGAAGGGTTCAACCGTTTACATTGAAGGCCAATTGCAAACGCGCAAATGGACCGACAAGGACGGGGTTGAGAAATACACCACCGAAGTTGTGTTGCAGAATTTCAGGGGTGAATTGACCATGCTGGGCGGCAAGCCCGGTGGCTCTGGCGAAAGTGCTGGCACAGGCGGAAGCGGCGATGATTTTGGACAATCGGGCCCAATGCGTGGCGGCGGTGGCAAGGCGCAGAGCTTTGCGCGTGACCTTGATGACGAGGTTCCGTTCTGAGGATGCTTTCAGTGATGCGGGTTTTCCTGGGCCTGTTTTTGATCTGGATGGGGTTGGTACCCGCGATGGCTGAAGAGGCTGCAACGCCTCCTGCCTATAGTGATGACCGCAGTGATGCAGGTGCGCTGGTGCGTTCGCTCTACAACGCCGTGAACCGTCATGAATTTGCGCGGGCATGGGGTTATTTTGGAAACCCGCCCGCGAAGGATTTTGAGACCTTCGTGAAG
>JANMPF010000100.1:0-2278 GCA_031369725.1 Rhodobiaceae bacterium
TGATGGATAAATCCACCAGAAAATGGTCGCTTATGCGTATTAAATTGACGGAGATCATGTGCTCAAGTGTTTCCACTAAAGCATTGTCTTCTCTTAATATAAAACGCAATCGACTATGTTTCGGTTGTTCAAGCAGTTACCCGCTCGAACCGCCAGGACACCAGCCGCCTGCGTTTCTTTTTCTTTCATCTACAATGTCAAACAGCGGGGAAGCTTTTGTTAAGCCTCCAATACATGCAGCCGACGAAAATTCCACCGGTTCCCCTTTCGGGTAACACCGGCGTCTCAGCCAGCCACATATTGAATTCACGAAAAAACGTCGGCAGTTGTTTCGCAACGCCGCGTCCCTCAGTGGGCGGGTTATAGGTCGGCTCACGTGAGAGTGTCAAGCGATTGTTGGAAATATTTTGCAATTGCAAATAAGCCTTTATTTACAATGGTTTTAGCACGTTGCCGCGTGTGCAAAACTTTGTCTTTGCACAGATGGTTTTTGGGTTTTTTGACTATCCGATCATTTTTAACAAGGTCCGGAAAGGCCACCCGCTGCCAGGTTCGCGTGGCGCCGAACGCGACAACACCGCAAAGGCGTTTTATTCAGGCAGCGCCCCATTCTTGCCATCATTGCGCACGATTGCTGTCATAGTTAACGGACCTGTAACAGTCTGGTGGCAAGGTTTATAAATCTCATTGCCAAGTTGGCGCTTGCGGGATGAGTTTATAAGATTGACATGTACCAACAGTTTGAGCTTAGACCGCTGAACAAGAAAAACACGAGCACGGCAAAGACACTATAACGTTGCGAGGGGATCTAGGGATTGAAGAGCCACGGTATTAACTTACCTTACCGCAAGCCTGAGCCTGTGCGCGTTCAGCGGCCGCCCGTATACGCAAGCCTTCCACAATCCGATCTCGACGATCCCTTCGCAGACGAACCCATTCATCACCGTTGGCTGCTCACCACATGTATTGCCGGCATTGTAGGTTCCATTGTTGTGGGTGGTGCAGCCCTTGGCCTGTTTGGTGAAAATGCCGCCCCGCGCGATGCCTTTGCGGCAATCGACAAGTCAGCCCTCACGCAAACCACCCGTGATCGATCAAAGCCGCTGATGACCGCGTCTCTCGCACCAAGTGTTGAAGTCGTTCCCGAGCGCGATCTCTTCGGCAACAATCTCTATCCGGAAATTACCGCTGACGAACTGCCCTACGGTGATGGCAAGACCGTGGTGCTCGATGCTGAAATTCGCGCTTCCGAATCCGAGACTGATAACATCACCACCATCAGCAAATCGGCCCCCGCCGAGCCAACCGACGAAACCTTCAGGATTGCCAGTGGCCGCACCCTGATTGATGAACTTACCGATCGCGGTGTTACCCCTGAAGTGGCGCAATCACTGGCAGCCTCCCTTGAGCCCGTATTTCCGGCCCGCATGATCAAGACCGGCATGGAGTTTTCGCTAACCCTTGATAGCCAGCAGGATTTCTATGGCCGTAATGCCACCTTCCCGGTCGAACTTTCATTTAAGCCTGGCCCCAAGGAAACCATCACCATCCAGTCCGATGACGACGGCCACTTCACCGCAAGCGTTGATGGCAAGAAAGACGGGACGCAATCCCAATACGCTGTTGTCACGCAATTCCGCACCAAGTCAAAAGTCGGTCCAAGCCTCCTCGCAACCGCCCAGGACAACAAGGTTCCCGACTATATTGTTTCCGAACTGACCCGGGTGTTCTCCTATGACGTGGATTTCCAGCGCCAGGTGAAACCCTCCGATACATTTGAGGTTTTCTATGGCAATCCGCTGACCGGCTCGTCGACCAAGCGCAAGGTTCTGCACTACGCCCAGCTCACCCTCAGTGGTGTCAGGAAAACCTACTACCGTTATGTGAACGCCGATGGCCAGGTTGATTATGTCGATGAAAATGGCAAGAGTGCTTCCAAGGCGCTTCTGAAAACACCGGTCTCGGGTGCCCGCATTACCTCAGGCTTTGGCATGCGCATTCATCCCCTGTTGGGATATACCAAGATGCACACCGGCGTTGATTTTGGCGTGCCCTATGGCTCTCCAATCCGCTCCGCCGGTGCGGGTGTTGTAGAACTCGCCGGCCGTCATGGTGCCTATGGCGTGACCGTTGAAATCCGCCACAATGCCAGGTTTGAAACCCTCTATGCCCACATGAGCAAGCTTGCCGATGGCATGCATGAAGGTTCAAAAGTCAACCAGGGTCAGATCATTGGCTATGTAGGTGCCACTGGCCGCGCCACTGGCCCGCATTTGCA
>JANMPF010000119.1:0-15092 GCA_031369725.1 Rhodobiaceae bacterium
TCAGCCTGTGCAAAAAGATTACTGCCGATGGCGGCTACAAGCATAATCCAAAAGTTGTGGCCCAGGCATTGGAGTCGATGAGTGATGGTTTGTGGCTGGGCGTTGCATCAGGTAACGCCTATTTGAAATCCGCCATATCAGTAGATAGTGCCAGGCTTGCCACCCAGGCAATGTTGACGGCATTCTTCCCCAGGCACTTTCCGTCATGAGTTTTGCCCTTTCGCCAGAAGCTGTTGAGCGGCAAAACAGGGCCCGTGCCTTTGTCACTTCTGAGAAATATTTGGCGGCAGGGGGTACAAGCGCGAAAACGCTTGAGGCAACCATCAGAAACAATTAGCATCTGAACCGTCGTTCAATATCATGGCCACCAAGAGCTGGAATAGGGAGTTAATAAATGAAACTGACACGCAGGTCATCGTTGCGCCTCATGGCGGGTGCCGCCTTGGCAATGCCCTACATAACCCGTGCCCGTGCCGCCGAGGCGGCGGTGCTCAACGTCTATAATTGGGTTGATTACATTGGCGAAACCACAATTGATGACTTCCAAAAAGAAACCGGCATTCAGGTTACCTATGACGTCTATGACTCGACCGAAGCCATGGAAGCCAAAATGCTGGCAGGCAGTTCCGGTTTTGATTTGGTTATGCAGGCAGGCTCCACGCTTGAACGTTTCAACGAGGCAAAAGTCTACCAGGCCCTCGATCGCTCAAAGCTGACAAATTGGGGCAACCTTGATCCCACCACGTTGAAAACAGTCGAAGGCTGGGACCCCGGAAATAAATTTGGCGTGCCCTATATGTGGGGCACAGTAGGATTGACCTTCAATCTCGACATGGTCAAAGAACGCCTTCCCAACGCGGATTTGACCACTCTTGATATTCTCTTCAAGCCCGAAAATGCGGCAAAACTCACAGACTGTGGCATATCTGTCTTGGAAAGCCCTGGCGATGTTGTGCCCATGGTGTTGGCTTACCTTGGCAAGGACCCCAACACGACAAATCCGGCTGACTTCGATGCGGTTGTCAAGGCTTTCGCTCCCATCCGCCAATATATCAGGGCATTTGACGCATCCAATTATTTGAACGCCATTCCCAACAAGGAGCTTTGCGTTGCCAACAACTGGTCAGGCGACTATGCAACCGCCAAGGCCCGCGCCAAGGAAGCAGGCATTGACCTCAATCTCGCCTACGTCGTTCCAGCATCAGGCTCGCCCATGTGGGTCGATCTCTGGTGCATTCCAGCCGATGCCAAGCACGTTGATAGTGCCCACAAGTTCATCAACTACATCTTGCAGCCAGAAGTGGCGGCGAAATGCACCAATTTTACCAACTATGCCAATGCAAACACCGCAGCCAACAAGTTTGTGAATCCGGAAATTCTGGCAGACCCTGCTGTTTACCCGAATGCTGAAATCAAGAAGCGCCTGTGGACGGAGAAAACCCTCGACGCTGATATGGAACGTGCCCGCACCAGAGCCTGGAGCACCATCAAGACAGGCTCACCATCCTAACACCAGAAAAGCCCGGCCTCACCGCCGGGCTGATTTTTTCGGGACCGCGTCGCCTTAAGCATCGGCCTGGGGTGTGCGGGCCTGCTCATGTACCGCAGCGAAATGCGCCGCGAAAAAGACATTCAAATGGCCTTGGCTGCGAACAAATAACCCTAGTTGCTGCTCACCAGCTTTGGCTTTGCTGTTGGTTCTTCAAGGTCAAGGCTTTCAATGCGAAGTCCGCGCTTGACTATTTTTTCAGCCGAAAGGCTGAGCTTTTCGAGATCTGCATTGGCATTGCCGAAATGCTTTTGCAAGTCGCCAACGCGTTCCTTCAGGCGGCCCACATCCTCCAACAGCCGTGCCACTTCAATCTTGATGACATGGGCCTGTTCACGCATGGCCGAATCCTTGAAAATGGCCTGCATGGTTTGAATGAGCAGCATCAGGACATTGGGTGAGGCAATGATCACCCGCGAGCGGTGCGCCTTTTGAATGACATCCTCGAACTTCTCGTGCAAATCCGCATAAATCGATTCCGATGGCACAAACATGATGGCCGTTTCGTGGGTTTCACCCATGATCAGGTATTTCTCCGAAATGTCCTTCACATGTTTTGAAACATCGCTCCGCAACCGCACTTCGGCCGCGCGAATGTCACCATCTCCCTTGGCTTCCCGCAAGGCATTAAAAGCCTCCAGCGGAAACTTGGCATCAATAACCAGTTTCAATTCTGAATCCGGCAAGTTGATAATGCAGTCAGGCCGCATGCCATTCGAAAGAGTGGGTTGAAAGGCATAGGCGCGTGCGTGAAGTCCATCCCTGATGATGGCTTCCATGCGGCCCTGCCCATAGGCGCCGCGCGCCTGTTTGTTGGCCAGAATCTCCTTAAGCGATATCATCTCAGTGGAAAGCGAGGTCAGGTTTTTCTGTGCCGCATCAATGACAGCCAAGCGCTCGTAAAGGTGGGTGAGGGACTGTGTGGTGCGTTCGGCCTGGTCGCTGAGGCCCACCCCCACCCGTTTGCCCACCAGGTCTAGCCGCTCATCCAGGGTGCGCGTGAGGTGTGCCTGGGCACCGTGGGACTGGTCGGCAAAATTGCGCAAAGTACCCGCCATCTCGGCCAAGCGGTATTCAAGCTCGGAGGCCCGCCGCAGGGTTTCAAGCATTTCCGCCCGCCGCAGCCGCGATGTGCGCCAGGTAACAATGAGTGTGCTGAGAATGAGAACGAATGCCAGTGCTGCTCCGGCGAGCAAAACTTGCATAAGCGTGAAAGATGAAGTGCCGATTTGGATGATGGTCTGGTCAAGTTGCATGCAACCACTTTAACCCGATTCGGGGAAAGTAGCGTGGCCCGTCCATACTCAACTGAGCATGAACGGGCCCTTGACCGGCACAACTCGGGACGGCGACAGGAGCCGCACAGGTCAACTCGCTCACAAACAGGGTAGCTTAGGTTCCCGAAACTTTTCCCTCTCAAGAACCAGCTCTTGGCTGGCTATTCCCCGCTGGAATAACCAAAGGTTCGCCTCCGATCATGGCCTGAAGACGGGCTAAGCTGGGCGAACCCTAGGCAATATTGCGGCGAGAATGTGGGCAAATTTGCCATAATCGCAATGCAACAATGGTCGTGAATGTAGTAAAAATTCTGTGAAAGCAGAAGCTTAACCAGCTTCGTCACGGCGCAGATCGGGCGCTGCAACAGGCACTGCAAAATCATTGCGGTCAAAAAAATAAATTCCAAATCCACGCGCGAGGCCGAAGGCGATTTCTCTGATGATGTTGGTCATAGTCCCATTCCAATCCAGCATTTCATGCTTGCTATTTTGCTGTATGCAATTGAAATGTGAACGAAATATTGCGATTCAAGCGCTCAAGCGGAGACTCAGCCATGTGCAGTCAGCATGGCGAATTGGTCGGTTGCCCGAATCAGTGCGTCGGTGATTCCAGGTTCCAGGGCCGTGTGGCCGGCGTCCGGGATAATTTCGAAGGCAGCCTCGGGCCAAGCTTTGTGCAAGGCCCAAGCCGTTTGCATGGGTGTGACGACGTCATAGCGGCCCTGAACGATGACAGCGGGAATGTGGGCCAGTTTTGCGGCGGCCGCTATGAGCTGGTCATCCCTGTCGAAGAACCCCTTGTTCACGAAATAATGGCATTCGATACGCCCAAAAGCCAAGGCAAACTGGTCAGCCCCAAAACTGTCAATGACAGCTGGGTTGGGGCGAAGGGCAAGTGCGCTGGCTTCCCACTGGCTCCACGCCCGCGCACAGGCCAGCTGTACTTGTCTGTCATTGCCGGTCAGCCGCCTGTAATAGGCAGAAACAAAATCACTGCGCTCGGCCACGGGAATGGGTGCCACAAAAGATTCCCACGCATCGGGAAACAGGGCGTTCGCACCGTCCTGGTAGAACCATTTTATTTCGCGTTGCCTGAGTGTGAAAATGCCACGCAAGATGAGTTCGGTGACCCGCTGCATATGGATTTGCGCATAGGCCAGCGCCAGGGTTGAGCCCCATGACCCGCCCAGCACCTGCCAGGTGTCGATTTTCAAATGCTCACGCAGCGCTTCCATGTCGGCCACCAGATGCCACGTGGTATTCTCAAGCAGTTCAGCATGCGGAGTGGAATTGCCGCAGCCACGCTGGTCAAACAGGATAATGCGGTAAAGCGCAGGATTGTGCAGCCGCCGCAGAAACGGCGAAATGCCGCCTCCCGGTCCGCCATGCAAAACCACAACAGGCTTGCCATTTGGGTTGCCGCATTGCTCGAAATAGATTTCATGAAGTTCCGAAACGCGAAGTCTCCCCCGCGCAAAGGGTTGCAGGTCCGGATAAAACCCCAGCATTAGAGTGTCTGATATCTTGCAATGACCGAGCGCTCGAGGGCCGCCGTCACCAGCTTGTCAAGGCCCATGGTATCGCGCAGGATTGCCAGAAAGCGCAGCTCTTCCTTGCCAACCGCCATGTCGGCAGCAGCAACTTCCACTGCAAGCGCATAAGCCGTCTCGCGCAGCTTTGGCGAAAGCTGATCCCGCGCCAGGCCCAACACCGTCATAAGCCCCTCGGGCTCTTGCAGCATCTCGCCACATTCCTGCGCCACCGTCGTCAGGCGGGCGGCATCAAAATTCTTGAAAATCGGCAGGCTTTTCACCACACGGCCGATCTCTTGCAGCTCAGTATTATTGATTTTTCCTTCCACGCCGGACATGGTGACCATGACATAAATAAGCGCTTGTTCCGTACTGATCGTCCCGGGCATCGGTTTCTCCATATTACTGAAAATGGCTAGCTGTTGGCCGCCGTTTTGTCGAGTGAAAGAATGGTAAACTCGCGCACCCGTTCAATCGCCTCAACCAGCCCCAGGCGCTCAACTCCCACACCTGGCGGAAACGCTGTTGTAAAGCGTGTTGCCAGGCGCGGATCGAGGATCACGAAACATCCGCTGTCGTTTTCGCTTCTGATCAACCGCCCAAAGGCTTGTCGCAGGCGCAGGCGCACCACCATGTCCGTGTAGGCGTTGCCGCCAAATGTCTCGCGGCGGGCACGCTCCAAAATTGTCGGCGTTCCCCATGGCACACGGTCGAGGACGATGAGGCGTAAGGAATCTCCCGGCACATCAACCCCGTCACGCACCGCATCCGTGCCCAGCAAACACGCATCCCGCTCGGCGCGGAACATGTCAACGAGGGTTCCTGTGTCCATGGGGTCCACATGTTGGGCATAGAGCGGCAAGCCCTTTTGCGCCATCGCAACACATAAGCGTTTATGCACGGCGCGCAGCCGCGAGATTGCGGTGAACAACCCAAGTGCACCCCCCTGGCTTGCGAAAAACAATTCCCGGTAGGCAGCCGCCACCTGGTCCATGTCTTCACGGTTCACATCCGTCACCACGATGAGGCGGCTCTTGCTGGCATAATCAAAGGGTGAGTCGTAGCTCACGCGTTTGACCGGGTAGGGCAGATGCACCGCTCCGGTGCGCATTTCCGCATTGGTCCAATCATCGGGAACGTCTGGCGGACGGTCACGCAAGGTGGCCGAGGTGATGATAATGCCATCTGCATTTTTCAACACGGCAAGTGCCAGGGGTTCGGTGGGGTCAACCCAGTGGGAATGCAGGCCCACATCCGCCTCGCGCCCAAAAATCTGGTCAACCGAGAACCATTCCACGAACAGGTGGTTCCGCGTTTCAAGTAACCGCGCCAACATGTCGATCCACGCCCCCACCATCAACTCACCACGCTTTTTCAGCGATCGTGAAATGGCTTCAATGCGGCCGCGGTCATAGGTGTTGAGATCTTCTGCCTCATCGTCAAGCTTCTTGGCGAGGGCCTCCGCGAGTTTGCTCATGGGCCTTCTGAGATCATGCAAGGCTGTGGCCAGTTCTTCAGCAGCGTTTGCCAGCCCGCCAATGAGGGGCAGGCAATCAGTCTCAATGGAATTGCCCGCATTCTGGTCGGCCCGCGCCAAAACCTGTTGTCGCACCAACGCCAGAAAATGTTCAGCCGCGCCTTCCGGCGTTCCCGCCTGCACCCGCCGTGTCCACCCCGGTCCCGGCAATGCATAGGCTCCCTGCAAAACTTTTTGCACCAGCTGTTCCATCACGTCACTGTCTGAAATCAAATCGCCGATACGGTCCATGAGCCCACGCCCACGCCGCCGCTCCGATTCAGGCCCACGCAACCAGCGCCTGAGCTCGGATGTTTCAAGTGCCGTGAGATGGCCGGAAAAAGCCGAATCCGCCGCATCGAAGAGATGGTGTCCCTCATCAAACACCATGCGGCGAATGCCGCCGGGGGCAGCCTCTTCCTCATCAGTCTTGGCAACACCCAGCGCATAATCGATGGCGGCTTGATTCAAAACCAGCGCGTGGTTGGCAATGACAATATCGGCCTTGCGCGCCGCCCTGGCACTTTTCTCAAGAAAGCACTTTTTGAAGTGGGGACATGCCGCATAAACGCACTCACCGCGCCGGTCGGTAAGGCCAAGTGAGCCGGGTGAAAGGGCGCGTGCCTCATGGTCTAGCGCCACATCGGAAAACAATGACAGCAGCCATGAGGGAAAATCGCCGCCCACCATGTCGCCATCGCGCGTGAACCGCGCCCACCTTGCAATCAAGGCGGCAAGCAGGGCGCCACGCGGATTGGAATTTCCAAGTCGACCGAAAGTTTCCTGCATGTTGAGCAGGCACAAATAATTTTCGCGGCCCTTGCGAATGACAATCCGCGTGCGGCGTTCTTCCGGGTCACCCACCAGTCGCGCGGTCTCCTGGTCGAGCTGCCTTTGCAGGTTTTTCGTATAGGTCGAAATCCACACCGGTGCGTTGTTCTTGCGTGCCCATAACCATGCAGGCGCCAGATAACCCAGGGTCTTTCCAAGGCCGGTTCCAGCTTCAGCCAGCAAGATATTGTTCTCACCTTTCTTTTGCTTGGGCTCAAAGGCATAAGTCGCGGTGGCCGTATAATGCCTTTGCTGCGCGCGGTGTTCGGAAAACTTGCCCAATATCTCGTCAAGAAACCGCGTGGCATCTTCCGCGCTGACCCCCTCATGCCGCCCTGGCGGGCGAACGCCGTCATCTTGCCATTCTTCAATGCGGTCCCACACGTTTAAGCCCGTTGCAAACGTACCCACGTCAAGTTTGGGGTTGGCCTTGAGAAGTGCTGCCATAACGGCCTTGGCCCACGGCCAGTTAACCCGTGCCAGATAAGTGGCAATTTCTGCAGTCTCGCGGGGGCTGGGGTAATGCCGGTTGCCGAGCCTTGCCAGGAGCTCATCTGCCACAAGGTGCAAGGTTTCAATATCTGTGGATGCCGGGTCAAGTGTTAGCGACCGCGCCAATCCGGCAGGCGTGGGCGTGGCAATGCGGGCGGGGCATACAAAGGCAAAGAGCTCCGCCACATCCAGATGCTTCTGGTCCTTGGCCGCCCGCACCACCGCCTTCGGAGCTTCTGCCGCAAAGGCCAGGCGGTCGACAAGGAAGGCGGAATGGCAGATCAAATATGGGGACTGTCCAAGCAGGCCCAGTCCGTTAGCGGCAGGCACTTTGCCAGCACTGGTAAGAAGTTCAACACCTGCAATTGTGGCGGCCTTCAGGTCTGCCGTAGGGGAATCACTGCGCATTGCGTAACCTTTAAGCAGGGAATTTGGCCGCCGTCATTGACGCCTCGGTGCTGCATCCGTAAACAGGCGGACTTTCCGGAGAAAGTATTGAAAATGTCGCGTGATCCCATCCTTGCCGCCGCTGCCCTTGAAAGCAGGGCTTGGCCTTTTGAAGAGGCTCGCAAGCTTCTGGCCCGGGTAAAGAAGAGCAAGGTTCCAAAAACCGAAATCCTGTTTGAAACGGGTTATGGTCCCTCAGGCCTGCCCCACATCGGCACCTTCGGTGAAGTGGCGCGCACCACCATGGTGCGCCGCGCCTTTGCAACCATGTCTGATATTCCAACCAGGCTCCTGTGCTTTTCCGACGACATGGACGGCATGCGCAAGATTCCAGACAATGTGCCTGATCGGAGTTTTCTGGAACCCCATCTTCACAAGCCGCTCACGTCCGTGCCCAATCCCTTTGGCGGCAATTACGAAAGCTTCGGCCACCACAACAACGCCATGCTGCGCCGCTTTTTGGATACGTTCGGCTTTGATTATGAATTCGCCAGCGCCACACAATATTACAAGGCAGGCAAGTTCGATGCCATGTTGCTGCGCGCCTTGGAGCGCTTTGACGCCATCATGGCCGTGATGCTGCCAACCCTTGGGTCGGAGCGCCAGGCAACCTACAGTCCCTTCCTGCCAATCTCGCCCACCACCGGGCGCGTTCTCTACGTGCCCATGAAGGATGTTGATGCCAGGAACGGCACGATTACATTTGCTGATGAGGATGGCCGTGACACCACACTTTCCGTCACCGGCGGAAAAGTGAAGCTGCAATGGAAGCCGGATTTCGGCATGCGCTGGGCAGCCCTTGGCGTGGATTTCGAAATGTTCGGCAAAGACCACCAGACCAACGCCGTGGTTTATGACAGGATTTGCGAAATCCTCGGCGCAGCAGCGCCTGAGCACTACGTTTATGAACTGTTTCTTGATGACAAGGGCCAGAAGATTTCCAAGTCCAAGGGCAATGGCCTCACCATTGATGAGTGGCTCACCTACGCCGACACGGATTCACTTTCGCTCTACATGTACAACCGCCCGCGCGAGGCCAAGAAGCTTTACTTCGATGTGATCCCGCGCGCGGTGGATGAATATGCCCAGTTCCAGAATGCTTACGGCAAACAGGAGTTGAAGGACCGCCTGATGAATCCGCTGTGGCATATCCACGCCGGAAACCCGCCAGTCCCGGAAGCGGGAGGTGTCACATTTTCGTTGCTGTTGAATTTGGTGGCAGTAGCCAACACCGAGGATAAATCCGTGCTGTGGGCCTTTATCAAGCGCTACGCAACCCAGGTGTCACCGCAAACCAATCCACGGCTTGATGCACAGGTCGGTTTTGCCATCCGCTATTTCACCGATTTTGTAAAGCCCAACAAGAAATATCGTCTGCCTACGGATGATGAGAGGCTGGCACTGCAAGACCTCTCCGTCGCCATGGGTGAGTTGCCAGAAGGTTCAACACCCGAAGCCATTCAGCAGAAGGTCTACGACATCGGCCGCCGCGAGCCCTATACCACCACGCAGAAGGATGGTTCGGTGGGCGTGGCACAAACCTGGTTCAACATGCTCTATCAGGTTCTGCTTGGTGAAGAGCGGGGGCCCCGCTTTGGTTCCTTTGCCGCATTGTTCGGCTTGGCAAATACAAGAGCGTTGATAGGTCGAGCCTTGCGGGGCGAGCTTACTGGCTCGCCCAAATAATCCGCGCCACCCAGTCAACATCCTTCATGTCCAGGGTCTTGGTATCATGGTCCTTGTTGAACGATGCAAGTTCCAGCGTCTTTGCGGTTTGCCGTTGCATGATTTTGGCCATCACTTGCCCGTCAGCGGTGCGCACCACCACACGGTCGCCCTTGCGCAAGGTGGCATTGGGCGAAACGATAATGGTGTCGCCTTCCCGGTAAACCGGCTGCATGGAATCACCGGTAATTTCCAGCGCATAGGCGGCGTTGTCGGTCACACCCGGAACGTCAATTTCTTCCCAGCCATTGCCGGCGGGGAAACCCGAATCGTCGAAAAAACCGCCTTTGCCCGCCCGGGCAAAACCCAGCAATGGAATTTGCTTGCGCCTTGGCGGCTGGCCTTTGCGGCCGGTCAAAAGATCGGCAAATTCTTCAACCGATGCCCCCGATGCCTGCAGCAGATTTGCCAGGCTTTCGGTGGTTGGCCAACGCGGGCGGCCATCCGGCCCATTGCGCTTGGACGGATTGAATGAAGTTGGGTCAAGACCGGATTTTTTGGCCAACCCCGATGCGGAAAACCCATAACGTTCCGCAATGGTGTCAATTGCGGCCCAAACTTGCTTGTGACTGAACATTTTTTGCCTCTCTCATGCTTTCGATATTTAATCCTTTATAGGAACTAATGCCTCAATGCAAGTGGATTGTTCACAATCTTTTGGCTGGCTATGGTGCGCTGCAAATCAGCGAGGCCGAAATGTCCACTCTCTACAAAATCATGTCCCGGCAGCAATGGGAAAACGCCCAATCATATGGGTTTTATGAGGGCTCGGAGGTTGATATCAAGGATGGTTTCATCCATTTGTCAGCCGCCCATCAGGCCCGCGGTACGGCGCGCAAACATTTTGCCGGGCAATCGGATTTGGTTCTTGTTTCCGTGCAAAGTCAAAGTTTGGCCGAATCGCTGAAGTGGGAGGTTTCCCGAGGCGGAGCACTTTTTCCACACATTTATGGGGTACTCCCCCTTGCAGCCATCATTGCAGTCGTGTCCCTTCCGCTGGTGAATGACCTGCACCAATTCCCTGAAGGTTTTCCATAATGAGCCTGGCACACCTTGGTTTCAAACTTGTGCGGCCATTGCTGCACGGCATGGACGCCGAAGCAGCTCACGGCTTGACAATCAAGGCTTTGAAAACCGGTCTCGGTGGCACAGCAAATTCAATCACCCACCCCGATCTCGCAATCCAGCGCTTTGGCATGAATTTCCCGAACCCTCTCGGCCTTGCCGCGGGTTTTGACAAAAATGCCGAAGTGCCGGATGCCATGTTGGCACAAGGCTTTGGTTTTGTGGAGGTGGGAACCGTAACGCCAAAGCCGCAAAACGGAAATCCCAAGCCCCGGCTGTTTCGGCTGCTTGAGGACAAGGCCATAATCAATCGCATGGGCTTCAACAATGACGGCTATGCCGCTGTTTTGGCAAGGTTGCAGCACCGTCACGGCAATGCCGGAATTGTTGGCGTTAACATTGGCGCCAACAGGAGTTCAGGCAATCGCGTTTCAGATTATGTGGCTGGCATAAAGGCGTTCGCAAATGTTGCGAGCTATTTCACGGTCAATATTTCATCACCCAACACACCGGATTTGCGCAATCTCCAGTCCGCCGGAGAATTGCGGCCCCTGCTGCAACAGTTGAATGAGGCGCGCCACAGCCAAAAGCGTCGCGTTCCCATGCTGCTGAAAATTGCACCCGATCTTGCAACTGAAGAAATGCAGGCCATTGCTGAATGCTGTGGAAATTCCGCAGTTGATGGCGTCATCATTTCAAATACGACACTCACCAGGCCGCTTCCAAATTCAGCGCTTGCAAACCAGGCCGGTGGCCTTTCCGGTGCCCCGCTGTTTGATCTCTCCACCCTCCAGTTGGCAAGATTTTACAATTTGACCGAGGGAAAAATTCCGTTGATCGGCGTAGGCGGAATTTCAAATGCTGAACAGGCCTGGAGCAAAATTTGTGCCGGCGCATCGCTGCTTCAGCTTTATTCTGCCCTCATTTTTCAAGGACCAGCCGTGCTGCAGGAAATCTTGAGCGGTCTGTCCAAAAAATTGACCGGCAACAAAATGGCAAGTCTCAACCAGGCAATCGGTCGTGACGCGAAAAATTTCGCTTACCAAAGTCCGGTTGGCAAATAACGCGAGAAAACCTGTTCCGAAATTCCCTTTTCCTGCAGGCGGTCCAAAGCATAGTCAAGCCCTTGAACCAGACTCTGGTCGTCCCGGCGGGCGAGAAACGACAGGTTTCGGCTGAAGAAATTGCGGTCAACATAGGCACCGTCCAAAGGCTTGCAACATCCACGCGACGAACTCCCCGCCAGCCAATAGACAATCCGCAAATCATCGCCAAACAGCGCTTCAATCGCACCGCCACGCAAAGCCTCAAACATCTCCGCCTCGCTGGCAAAAGGCGTGAGCGTTGAGCGCGAATAGTATTTTTCCAGCCAGGCCGCGTGGCTCGTATTCGAAACGTAGCCAATGCGCTTGCCGGCAAGGCCGCGCACGTCACTGCTGCGAAGCTGGCTTGCCATGTTCACCGCAAACCGCCCAAGTGACCAAAAATACGGGCGCGTCATCGCAGCTTTTTTGAGAACGGCTTCATCAATCTTCAAACCCGAAACGATGACGTCGCCTTCATTGTTGAGAAGTGCTGGCAACAGCTCATCGAATTTTTTGCCAACAACCTGGCAAGTCATTTTCAATTCCGTGCAGGCAGCGACGGCGAGGTCAACCGAAACGCCGGCGGCCTTCCCATCGGCAGCTTCATAGGTAAACGGTGGAAAGTCCTGGTCCATCAGCAGACGGATTTTACGTGAGGCCAAATCTTGCGGTGGCTTGGCCACGCTGTCGATATGGCGAAATGCCGGAAGGTTCGCCGAAAGAACATCTTCAGCCCGGCTCACATGAGACACACTCATAAATAGAGCCAGTAGCATAAAATACACGCACCATAAGGTTGTGAGTTGCGGCTTGAAAGGTTTTACTAAACTCATTGGGGCAATCATATTCTATCCGGGGGCGGCAGTTGAGTATTCTAGACCTGCATCAGCGTCAGTTTTCGAGTCCGTATGGGTTACACAACACAGATGCGGATTTTAATTTAGCTTTAGAATACCAGCCTGTCTTGCCCCATTTATCCCGGAGGCATTTCCTTGAAGCCCTGAATCGGGTTCCCGTCCGGGAAATCAAACACGTTTTGCAAACCCGGGTGGTGCCAGTGGTTTGGGTGCCGGGTCATGTATTCTATGCCAGTTGCGGGCCAAAGGGCTTCGCATATGCAAGGCAGCACCAGCTTAAACTTGTAGCGCAGGTAAAACCTGCCAATTTTCACTTTGCGGTCCGCCAGGCGTGGGGTGCCAGGCTTTTGCATTTTGCGACCTTGCAGCACCATAACTCAAATCCGCAATATTCCGCCAAACACCGTCTCTCCGGCGGTCAAATCCTGGCTCTCATTGGTTTTGCATTTTGTGTCGTGGCAAGTCTCGCCAGTCTGCCCTTTGCAATGTTTTGGGGTATTGCCAGTACAATCGTTGGCTTGTTTTTCCTGTCGGTTGTCGCCTTGCGGTTGTTTTGCACTCTGCCAAACAGCCGCCCCAGACAAACGGCCACCACGACACTAAGTGATGCAGAATTGCCAATTTACACCGTCTTGGTTCCGGTCTTCCGTGAAGTGGCCGTTTTGGACCAGTTGCTTTTGGCCCTCACCCATTTGAATTACCCGGCCGCAAGATTGGACATAAAAATCATTGCAGAAGAGTCCGACATATCGATGCGAAGGGCGCTCGAAAGATATGAGTTGCCTGCACACTTTGAAGTCATCGTCGTTCCGCCTGGCAAACCGCAAACCAAGCCGCGCGCCTTGAATTATGCACTCCAGTTTGCCCGCGGTGAACTCATTACAATTTTTGATGCCGAGGACATTCCAGAGCCCAATCAACTACGGGCTGCTGCCGAACGATTTCATTGTGCGGATGATGATCTGGCCTGCTTGCAAGCCCAACTCGTGTTCTTCAATTCCAATGAAAACTGGCTGACGCGGCAATTCACCGCTGAGTATGCAACCCTTTTTGGGCTTGTCTTGCCGGCTTTGGCCGAACGGGGTCTGCCACTTCCCCTGGGCGGCACGTCAAATCATTTCCGCACCCATATTCTGCGAAAAATCGGGGCTTGGGATCCATTCAATGTAACTGAAGATGCCGATCTTGGCCTGCGCTTGGCACGGTTGGGTTATGCAACGGGCGTGCTTGACAGCCTCACCTATGAGGAAGCCAATACGCAATTCATGAACTGGACTGCCCAACGCGCGCGCTGGCTCAAGGGCTTTTTGCAAACCTGGCTGGTTCACATGCGCAATCCTCTGAAGGTCATGCAGGAAATCGGGCCCGCGGGTTTCTGGGTTCTGCAATCATGCACCATTGGAATTTTCATCTCGGCACTTCTGCACCCAATTCTTCTGGCCCTTACAACCTATTTCTTCCTGATAAATCCGCCACCCGCCGCCGGGGCACCCCTGAGCCAGACGCTGCTGGGTGGTTTGAATCTGGCAATATTTGTGTCTGGCTATGGCATCACCATGCTCGCCGCAAACCTGGCCCTGAAAAAGCGCGGACTTAAAAATTGGTGGATGGCAATTGCCACATTGCCTGCCTATTGGCTTCTCATGTCAATCGCCGCCTGGCTCGCCTTATGGCAATTTATTGTGGCACCCTTTGAATGGAATAAAACTGAACACGGGCTTTCAAAACTGCAGCGGCGTTCACCCCGCTAGTGGCCGCTGCCGCCAGTTCCGGTTGAAGGCCTCTGCATCAAGGGCAGCATGACAATAATGCCAATGAACAAAAAAGTGAGGAGGTAGAACACATCGGCAATTGCCATCGTCATGGCTTGCCGGCGCACAATGCCAGCCAATCGCGACAAGGCTGCGGCACCCGCGTCTGACCCCAGCTGCGATAGTGATGCCGTGATGTTTGCCAATGTCTCATCTGCCTGGGTTTTGCCCCATGAAACCTGCTCATGCAGCCGCGCCAGGTGCAAATCCATGCGCTTGTTGATGACGGTATTGATGATTGCAAGACCAACTGCACCACCGAGGTTGCGGGTAAGATTGAACAGGCCCGAAGCGCCGCGCAGTTGCATGGGTGAAAGTGTGCCAAGCGAAACATTGGTGATGGTGACCATGCACAGCATCAAGGATACGCCACGCAGGATTTGCGGCATCAGCAACTCGTAAAAGCCCCAGTCAACCGTGATGGCGGAAGCCATCCATGTGCCAAGGGCAAATCCTGCAAAGCCCGTTCCGACCATCACGCGGGGGTCAACTTTGGCAGAAATGCGCCCGGCAACCGGGGCTGTCAAAAACATTGCGACACCTGTGACGAACATGGTCTCGCCAATCATCAGCGCGGAATAGTGGTGTACCCGGGCAAGATACACAGGATACAGATAGGTGAGGCCATAAAGGCCAATGCCCATGGTGAACGAAAAGATTGAACCCGAAGTGAAGTTGCGGTTTTTGAACGCCGTAAAATCCACCAGCGGATGCTTGGACGTCGCCATACGCCAGAAGAAAATCGAGCCTGTCGCAATGCAGGTAAGTGTGAGTGAAAGGATCAACCGGCTGTCGAACCAATCATCGCCCGGACCCTCTTCCAAAGTATATTCAAGGCTGCCGAGGAACACCGCCAGCAGGGCAAGTCCCAGCCAGTCGAAATTCCGCGCCAGTTTGAAATCAGG
>JANMPF010000195.1:0-3753 GCA_031369725.1 Rhodobiaceae bacterium
ACGCAGTAATCAAACGCGAGCCCCACAAGAAAAATTCTCTGGAATCCGCGCTCCTTTAAATAGCCGCCAAGACCTGTTGGCGTTACGTGGTCATTTTCAAAAAACGCCGAATAGGAATCAACCTCGTGGCGGAAACCCTTGCGGACAATAAGTTCCGTTTGCGGAATATCCAAATCCCGGTGGAACATGGCACCGTGCCGACCCTGAATGCAATGATCCGGCCAAAGGGTTTGCGGGCCATAGGGCATTTCAAACTGGGAGAATGGCTGCATGCCCTGGTGCGATGACGCAAAAGATGAATGACCGGTGGGATGCCAGTCTTGGGTGAGAACCACGTGTTTGAAGTTTTTGGCAAAGTCATTGACGAGGGGTACAACCTCGTCAGCGCCGGGCACCGCCAAATTGCCGCCCGAACAGAAATCATTTTGAACGTCAACAACGAGAAGAACTTCGTTTTCTGCTGTCTGCATCATGAACTCACTAGGCCAAAGAGGCGGCGCAACCCTTAAAGGCAGGGAAGCTATCGACAATAACATAGATTGGCATGGGCCGCATGACATGGGTGAGTTTGCCCTTTTCCTCAAATACCGACCTAAACGGCCCGGCCTTGAGTTTGGCAATGATTGAAGGCGCTATGCCACCTGCGAGATAGACGCCGCCGCGCGCCTGCAAGGTCATCGCCGCATCTCCCGTTATGCGCGCCAGCCAGATGATGAATTGGTCCAAAACCTTTTTTGCATCATCATCGGTTCCAGCATTCGCTGCTTTTATGACAGCCTCGGGGCTCGACAATTTTCCTGCCGGGTTCAGGGATTTGTACATAAGATACAAGCCACCGCCACTTACGGCTTCTTCGGTGGTGAATATCTGGCCTGGTTCGCGCATGCGCTCGCGCCAGTCGAATTCTTCACGGGTTTCAATCGGCAGCGTGATGTGGCCTGGCTCACAGGGCAATACCATCCAGCCGCCCTGCTTGAGCGGGGCAAGAGCTGCCATGCCAAGACCTGTGCCGGGCCCCAGCACAATTTTTACCATCGGTGTCAAAGCAGTTTGCCCGCCGATTTGCACAATGTCGTCACCTTGCAAATGGGGCAAGGCAAGTGCCAATGCCTCATAGTCATTCAACAGGCGAAGGCGGCGGGCGTTGGCCGCAAGCCGCAGGCTTTCAGTGGAAAATGTCCAATCGCGATTGGTGAGCGTGATGGTTTCGCCGTCAACGGGGGCAGCAACGGCAATTGCCGCAGACATGAGCGATTTCAGGTTTTGATTTTTCAAATATTGCCGGATAGCAGCTTCAAGCGAGGAAAAACTGTCGTTTCGCAAGGCTTGCATGTGTTGAACCGCCATCGAACCCGTTTCAACCAGTCCAAAGCGGGAATTTGTGCCGCCAATATCGCCTACGAGTGAAAATTCAGTCATGTCCAACCCCTGATTTTTACTGCCACGACCAGCGCCCAAGGGCAAGTCATCTGTTGAACTGGCGATTCTTGAAAACTTCAGCTAGGAAGCGGTCCTGATTAACCAATTGGAAATTCCGTGACCGATCAAATCGCTTCCGAGGTTTCGCGCCGGCGGACCTTTGCCATTATTTCCCACCCGGATGCTGGCAAGACCACGCTGACGGAAAAGCTGCTGCTGTTTGGCGGTGCCATTCAGCTTGCCGGGCAAGTCCGCGCCAAGGGCGACCGGCGGCGCACGCGTTCAGACTGGATGTCGATTGAGCGGGCACGCGGCATTTCCGTGGTTACGTCGGTTATGACGTTTGAATACAATAATTGCGTATTTAATCTTCTCGATACGCCGGGCCATGAGGACTTCTCGGAAGATACTTATCGCACACTCACGGCGGTGGATGCTGCCGTGATGGTGATTGATGGTGCCAAGGGTATTGAAGCGCGCACCCGCAAGCTTTTTGAAATCTGCCGCTTGCGCGACATTCCAATCATAACCTTCATCAACAAAATGGACCGCGAAACGCGTGAACCGCTGGACATTCTCGACGAGATTGAAAAAGGTCTGGCGCTTACCGTTGCCCCCATGGTTTGGCCTATTGGCCTAGGCCGGGCTTTTGTTGGCACCTATGATTTAACGACACCGCGGGTGAGAAGGCTGGATGAGGATCCTGCCGGACAAACAGTTTCCGGACCCTACGACCCGCTGCTCGCCACACTTCTCACGCCGCCACAGCTGGCCACATGGCGCGATGAAATGGAGCTGGTGCGTGACCTCTGCCACAGCTTTGATCGCCAATCATTCCTCGAAGGCCATTTGTCGCCCGTGCTGTTTGGGTCTGCCCTGCGGAATTTTGGCGTGCGTGATCTGCTGGATACGCTTATTGCGCACGCCCCACCGCCGCGCGACCAGCAATCACGCCAACGGGTCATTCATGCCATCGAACCCAGGATGACGGGTATTGTTTTCAAAATTCAGGCCAACATGGACCCCAATCACCGGGACCGCATAGCCTTCATGCGACTGGCATCCGGCAAGCTTACGCGCGGCATGCGGGTCAAGATTGTGCGCACCGGCAAAACGCTTGCCCTCAACGCGCCGCAGTTTTTCTTTGCGCAGGACCGCTCGCTGGCTGAAGAAGCCTTCGCGGGTGACGTGGTTGGCATTCCCAATCATGGCGTGCTGCGCATTGGCGACACCCTCACCGAAGGTGAAGATATTGTGTTCACCGGTGTTCCAAGTTTTGCACCTGAAATTCTGCGCCGTGTGAAACTGGGTGACCCGATGAAGGCCAAGAAACTGCGCAATGCCCTGGAAGAACTCGCCGAGGAAGGCGTGGTTCAGCTCTTTATCCCGATTGATGGGTCTGCTGCTGTGGTGGGCGTTGTAGGTGCCTTGCAGCTTGATGTGCTGGCGGACCGTTTGGCCAATGAATACGGGGTGCCGGTAGATTTTGAAGTGACGCGCAACGAGGTGATGCGCTGGATTGCCTGTGATGACGAGAAAAAACTGGACGAGTTTATTGCCGCCAACCGATTTTCCATAGCCAATGACCTTGACGGCTCGCCGGTGCTGATGGCGCAATCGGCCTTTAGCTTGAATTATGTGCTGGAGCGTGCTCCTGATATCAAAGCCATGGAAATCAAGGAAATGCACCAGGCAAATTGAGGAGCCACTGACATGTTACCAAGTGATCTTGATTTTCCGCGGAGTTTTGCCATTCTTTTCATTTTTGCAATGTGGGCACTCTACACGCCGATTTTGAACACCCTTGGGCACGGCACCCTCAACGCCCAATTGCACGTGGTGCGGCAACGCTGGATGCGCATGTTGCTGGAAACGGGGCGTGACCATCGCACTTTTGATGCCATCATGTTGGGTCACATCTCCAATTCGATGGCGTTTTTCGGGTCTGCCACGCTGCTGGTTTTGGCCGGCCTTTTAGGCACCCTGGCCAATATCAGCCATCTCTACGCATCGGTCTTGGAGTTGAAATTCGTACCCGTCATCAGTCTTGAATTGTTTGCCTTTTACTTTGCAACGGTCACCTCCATCATGGCGATCTGCTTTTTTTCGTTCACCTACGCGTTGCGAAAGCTGTCTTACACCCTGGCGCTGGTGGGCGGGATCAGTGAGGCACCGGGCCATGATGCCGACTCACAAATCATGGTTGCCCAAACGGCAACAGTCATGACCGAAGCGGTGAAGAGTTTGAACAACGGCATTCGCGGTTACTACTTTGCCGATGGTGCCTTGTTTCTATTTGCAGGCCCCTACCACTGCATTTTCATGACGACGGTC
>JANMPF010000203.1:0-5446 GCA_031369725.1 Rhodobiaceae bacterium
CTGCTCGATTTCGGAAGCCTTGCGCGAGCACCCGGAACTTGTGCGCAAATACCTGGGCTCCGTCGTTCCGCAAGGCGACAATTTCTACGCCGCGTTGAACGCCGCGGTGTTTTCCGATGGGTCATTCGTCTATGTGCCGCCGAACACCCGCTGCCCCATGGAACTTTCAACCTACTTCCGCATGAACGCCAAGAACACCGGCCAGTTCGAGCGCACCCTGATCATCGCCGACAAGGGTTCCTACGTGTCCTATCTCGAGGGCTGCACCGCGCCAATGCGCGAGGAAAGCCAGCTCCATGCCGCCGTGGTGGAATTGATTGCCCTTGATGATGCGGAGATCAAGTATTCCACCGTGCAGAACTGGTACCCGGGAGACGCAGCTGGCAAGGGCGGCGTTTACAACTTCGTCACCAAGCGCGGCGATTGCCGGGGGCGGAACGCCAAGATTTCATGGACCCAGGTTGAAACCGGTTCCGCCATCACCTGGAAATACCCAAGCTGCATTTTGCGCGGTGACAATTCCAGAGGAGAATTCTATTCCATCGCCATTTCCAATGGCTACCAGCAGGTAGACAGCGGCACCAAGATGATTCACCTTGGCAAGAACACTTCCAGCCGCATTATCTCCAAAGGCATCGCCGCAGGCCGCAGCGACAACACTTACCGCGGTCTGGTATCGGCGCACCGCAAAGCCACCAATGCCCGCAACTTCACTCAATGCGACTCGCTCCTCATTGGCGACAAATGCGGTGCCCACACCGTGCCTTACATCGAGGCGAAAACCTCCACCGCGCAATTTGAACACGAAGCCACAACTTCCAAAATCTCCGATGACCAGATGTTCTATTGCATGTCACGCGGGCTCACCCAGGAAGAAGCAGTGGCCCTGATTGTCAACGGTTTCGTCCGCGATGTGTTGCAACAACTGCCCATGGAGTTCATGGCCGAGACGCAGAAGCTGATAGGCATCAGCCTGGAAGGAAGTGTGGGATGAAAACGCTTTCCTTTTTCCTTCTCCCCTTGAGGGAGAAGGTGCCCGCAGGGCGGATGAGGGGTCAGCCCAATACAAGCTCCGCATCCAGATCAACCACACCCCTCATCCGTCAGCCTTCGGCTGCCACCTTCTCCCTCAAGGGGAGAAGGAAAGTAATGGAAAGTAAGTAAATGCTCGAAATCAAAAATCTCCACGTCAAGCTCGCAGATGAAGATCGCGTTATCATCAATGGCCTCAATCTGTCGGTGAAAGCTGGCGAAGTGCATGCCATCATGGGGCCGAATGGCTCGGGCAAATCCACCTTGTCCTATGTGCTGTCAGGCCGTGAAGGCTATGAGGTGACACAAGGCTCCGTCACTTATAACGGCGAGGACCTGTTGGCCATGGCACCGTCGGACCGTGCCGCCAAGGGCGTGTTTCTGGCTTTCCAGTACCCCATTGAAATTCCAGGCGTTGCCACCATGCAGTTCCTCAAGGTGGCGCTGAACGCCCAACGTAAAGCCCGTGGTGAAAAGGAAATGACCACGCCGGATTTCATGCGTTACGTCAAAGAGCGCGCCGCCAAACTGAACATCGGTCCCGACATGCTGAAGCGGCCCGTCAATGTGGGGTTCTCCGGTGGCGAAAAAAAGCGCGCCGAAATCCTGCAAATGGCAGTGCTTGAACCCTCGCTCTGCATTCTTGATGAAACCGACTCCGGACTTGATATTGACGCGCTCCGGCTGGTGGCCGATGGCGTCAACGGCTTGCGTTCGCCCGACCGCGCCATGATCGTGATTACCCACTATCAGCGCCTGCTTGATTACATCGTGCCGGATTTCGTTCACGTACTCTCCAACGGCCAGATCGTTAAATCCGGTGACAAGTCACTGGCACTCGAACTCGAAGCCAATGGCTATGCCGAGTTCACAGGGGCTGCCGCGTGAACATCGTCATTCCAAAAACCGCAGCCGAAGTGAATTACGCCATGGCCTTGCCTCACCGCAAGATGGAGGACTGGCGCTGGACTGATTTGCGCCAGCTCATCGACAGGCCATACCCGCCGCGCCAAAGCGTTGCGGCAGCGCCAAAGGCTGTCGAACGTCTTGTCAGGTCGTCGCCGTTTGCCAAAATCGCTGGGGCCCGCATGGTGTTTGTGAACGGGCATTTCGCTGCCGAACATTCGCAACTTGACAATGATGACGTAAGACCAGTTGTAAAAACTGATGAACCCGTCATGCAGATGAACGCCGCATTCGCAACCGGCGGTGCCCACCTCCGGATTTCCGGCAACGCCGACACGCCCATCGAACTCATGTTCATTTCCACCAGTGAAGCTGCCCGCACCATTGCCACCCGCAACGTGATCGAAGTGGCAGAGGGTGCCTCTGCCACCCTTGTCGAAACCCACGTGGGTGAAGGTGTTTATCTCGCCAATTCCGTCAGCGAAATTCGTGTGGCCGCCAGTGCAAGGCTTGATCGCATCAAGGTTGAGCGTGAATCAGGAGAGGCCATCCATTTGGCGCACACCCATGTGACATTGGCCAAAAACGCCGTGCTCAATGATTTCACCCTCACCTCAGGTGCCAGGGTTAGTCGCCAAAACGGCACCGTGGAGTTTCACGGCGAAGGCACTGATGCCAAGGTCTCAGGCGCGTTCATGCTCAGCGGCAAACAGCATGCCGATACCCGCCTGGTGATTGACCATCAACAACCCCGTTGCACCAGCCGCGAACTCTTCAAATGCGTGATGGATGAAAACGCCCGTGGCATTTTCCAGGGCAAGGTGATGGTGCGAAGGGACGCCCAGAAAACCGATGGCAAGCAATCCAGCCATGCATTGCTGCTTTCCGGGACTGCCGAATTCGATGCCAAGCCAGAACTGGAGATCTTCGCCGATGATGTGGTCTGCGGCCACGGTGCCACATCCGGCGACCTCGATCACGATCAACTTTTCTACCTCATGTCGCGAGGGCTTCCCGAGGCTGAAGCCAAGTCGCTTCTGATCGCCGCCTTCGTCGGCGAAGCCTTTGACGTCATCGTCAATGAAGGGGTGAGGCAAGCCCTGGTGAAATACGCGGGCCTTTGGCTCACCCAGCGGAGGAGGGTTGGATGAGAGTTCTTACTTCTTTCCTTCTCCCCTTGAGGGAGAAGGTGGATCGCGCAGCGAGACGGATGAGGGGGATGCCCGACGCAATCTCCGAATCCGGATCAACCATACCCCTCATCCGCCCTGCGGGCACCTTCTCCCTCAAGGGGAGAAGGGAATGTTAGATGTTCTCAAAGTCCGCAAGGATTTTCCCATCCTCACCCGTGAGGTTTATGGCAAGTCCCTGGTTTATCTCGACAACGCCGCCTCCGCCCAAAAGCCGCAGGTGGTCCTTGATGCGATGATGAAAAGCTATGCCCACGAATATGCCAATGTGCATCGCGGTCTTCACTATCTCTCCAACACGGCGACCCAAGCCTTCGAAGACGCGCGCGAGTCCGTGCGGCGCTTCATTAACGCACCATCCAAGGACCAACTGATTTTCACCCGCAATGCGACGGAAGCCATAAATCTTGTGGCCCAGAGTTTTGGCGGGCTTGTCATCAACGAGGGTGATGAGATCGTCCTCTCCATTCTCGAGCACCATTCCAACATTGTGCCGTGGCACTTTCACCGCGAGCGGCGGGGCGCTGTCATCAAATGGGCACCCATTGATGAGGATGGAAACTTCCTCATGGAGGAATTTGAAAAGCTCCTGTCGCCCAAAACCAAAATCATTGCCATCACGCAAATGTCCAACGCGCTGGGAACCATTGTTCCGGTGAGGGAAGTAATCAGGCTTGCCCATGCGCGTGGCATCCCTGTGCTGGTGGATGCAAGCCAGGCCGCCGTTCACCAGAAGGTGGATGTGCAGGATCTGGACGCGGATTTCCTCGTGTTCACCGGTCATAAAACCTACGGGCCAACCGGTATCGGCGTGCTCTATGGCAAGGCCGAACACCTGAACCGCATGCCGCCCTACCAGGGGGGTGGCGAAATGATCAATGAAGTCACCACCGAAAACATAACCTACAATAATCCGCCACACCGCTTTGAAGCGGGAACCCCCGCCATCGTGGAAGCCATTGGTCTTGGCGTGGCACTCGATTACATGACTGCAATAGGCCTCGATAAAATTGCGGCCCACGAGGCAACACTGAGGGACCACGCCACCCAGCGCCTGTCGGAAATCAATTCGCTCCGCATCTTTGGCCGCGCCAGAAACAAGGGTGCAATCATCTCTTTCAACATGAATGGGGCCCACGCCCATGACGTGGCAACAGTTATTGACAGGGCAGGCGTTGCCGTGCGCGCCGGCACCCATTGCACCCAGCCCTTGCTGCAGCGGTTTGGCGTTACCGCCACCTGCCGCGCCTCATTTGCCATGTACAACACCAGGGAAGAGGTTGATATTTTGGCCGAAGCCCTTATCTCTGCCCAAAGGATATTCCTGTGACAGACGTAGCCGCCAGCGATAACGCCCCCAATCCATCGGCCATTCCCACCGATGAGCTGAACCGCATGACGGATGATATCGTTTTGGCGCTCAAAACCGTTTACGATCCGGAAATCCCCGTTGATATATATGAATTGGGCCTCATCTATAAGGTCGATATCGACGATGACCGCAACGTGGCAATCGACATGACGCTGACAGCACCTGGCTGCCCGGTGGCAGGAGACATGCCAGGCTGGGTTGAAAACGCCGTTTCAACCGTGGCAGGTGTGGCCAGCGCCAAGGCGACATTGGTTTTTGACCCGCCGTGGGATCATAGCCGCATGTCAGATGAAGCGCGCGTTGCGATGAATATGTGGTAAGGAATGAACATGGCTACAGCAAATACCGCCACCCGTCCCAAGGTCATGTCGCTGACTGACGCCGCAGCAATGCGCGTGCAGCAGATCATCGCGAAGTCGCAAAGCCCCGTGCTGGGCCTGCGCGTCGGGGTGAAGAATGGTGGTTGCGCTGGCATGGAATACACCATGGAATGGGCAACCGAAGCCAAACCCTACGATGAAGTGATCGAGGAAAAGGGCGTGAAAGTGCTGATCGACCCCAAGGCTATTCTCTTCCTGCTCGGCACCGAAATGGACTACCAAAGCTCCGCCCTGAAATCCGGCTTTACCTTCAACAACCCCAACCAGACCGCCGCCTGCGGCTGCGGCGAAAGCGTGCAGCTAGCGCCGGCGGTTGCGCAAGCCTAGGCAGCAAGTTCCGTCATTCCGGCGAACGCCCCCAACAGGACCGTCATTCCGGCCCCGATTTGTCACACTGTCCCCTTCTTTGTCATCCCGGCGAAAGCCGCTATCGGATTCACACATCTTTTGCGATCTCCGCACCGAGCTTTATGGCGTGGAAGCGGTCGAGGCCGTAGCGCATGACTGCGGGACCGGGTTTGCTGTAATATCCGGTCCATCCGCCGAGCCTTGCTATGACCCACGAA
>JANMPF010000223.1:0-2885 GCA_031369725.1 Rhodobiaceae bacterium
ACATCGCAATCCAGGGTGATTTGCTTTTCACCCAAAGCGACAAGATCGACGACGGCGCGCAAGCTGCGGCCCACCAGACGCTGGATTTCCTGGGTGCGGCCGGATTGCTTCCCGGCGGAAGCCTCGCGGCGCATGCGGTCACCGGTCGAGCGGGGCAGCATGCCATATTCGGCGGTGACCCAGCCTTTGCCGAGGCCCTTCATCCAGGGGGGAACGCGCTCTTCGAGGCTGGCGGTGCAGAGCACATGGGTGTCACCAAATTTCACCAGGCATGAGCCTTCGGCGTGTTTGATGTAGTGGCGCTCGAAACTTACGGCGCGGAGTTGGTCGGGCTTACGGCCTGATGGGCGCATCTTTAGATTTCCTTGGTGAATTTAAGGCCTTCTAGCGTGTGGATTGACCTACGCCAACTTGATTTCTACATTAGCCCGATGAGCATCATTCCGCCGCGCCCGTTTTTTGACGAAAAACTGTCTGGCATTGCAGGCCTTGACCAGCGCTCGCGTGATATTTTCAGGCGGCTGGTGGATACGTACCTGGAAACCGGGGAACCGGTGGGTTCGCGCACCATTTCGCGCATTTTGCCGGCTTCCCTGTCGTCGGCATCGGTGCGCAATGTGATGATGGACCTGGAAGAATCCGGCCTCATCTATTCACCGCATACCAGTGCCGGGCGGGTGCCTACGCAGGCGGGCTTGCGGTTTTTTGTGGATGCGCTGATGGAGGTGGGCACCGTCACTGCGGGTGAGCGGGCACGCATTGATGCGGAGATTGCCGCTTCCAACCGGCAGCGGCGGATTGAGGATGTGCTGGGAGAAGCCAGCACATTGCTTTCGGGCCTTTCGCATTACGCGGGCGTTGTGATGTCGCCCAAAATGAATGCGCGCCTGAAACATATCGAATTTGTGAACCTGGCGCCGGGCCGGGCGCTGGTCATTCTGGTCGGCGAAGATGGTGGCGTTGAGAACCGCATCATTGATGTGCCTCCGGGCCTGCCTCCTGCCACTTTCACGCGGGCTTCCAATTACTTATCGACGCGCTTTCAGGGCAAAACCATTGCCGAAGTGCAATTGTTCATGAAACTGGAAATGGATACGTTGCGGCATGAGCTGGATGAGGTTTCAGCCAAAGTGGTGGAGGCCGGCATTGCCATCTGGTCAGGCGAAAGTGACGCGGATTCCAAGACTTTGATCGTCAAGGGACAAGCCAATTTGCTCGAAAACACCAAGGCGCTTGACGAGCTTGAGAAAATTCGCAAACTGTTTGAAGATATTGAAAACAAAAGGGAATTGGTTCAACTGTTGGGTTTGGCCGAGGGTGGCGAAGGGGTTCGCATCTTTATCGGCTCGGAGAACAAGCTGTTTTCCATGTCCGGCTCATCGCTCATTGTGGCCCCCTACAAGAATTCCGAGGAAAAAATTGTCGGTGTTTTGGGCATTATTGGGCCCACACGGATGAATTATGCCCGCATCATTCCCATGGTGGACTATACCGCAAAGGTTGTGAGCCGCCTTCTCACTTGATTTTTGGGGCGCAAGAGACGATATGCGGGGGCATCCCTTACATGAATTGAGTTAAACCCATGGCCCACGAAACTGATTTGCCCGATTTTGATGATGTTGAAATGGAATCTCCCATGGAGGATATCCATGCCGACCCGCGCGATGAGGAAATCAGCGGGTTGAAGGAAGAGGCGGCGGCCCTGAAAGACCGGCTATTGCGGCTTGCTGCGGAAATGGAAAACCTGCGCAAGCGCACCGAGCGTGAAAAGGCGGAGGCAACCTTGTATGCGGCATCAAATTTTGCGCGCGACTTGTTGACCGTGTCGGACAATCTTGGCCGCGCCTTGCAGGCCTTGCCAGAGGAAGAGCGCGAGCGGGCGGGTGAGGTTGAAAGGAATTTGATTGCCGGGGTGGAAGTGACCGAACGCGAGTTGCTGAATGTGTTCCAGCGCCATGGCATTCGCAAGATCGAGGCGGTGGGCGCCAAGTTTGATCCCAATTTCCACCAGGCGATGTTCGAAGTTCCCACATCAGAAAAGCCCCCCGGCACCGTGATGCAGGAATTGCAATCGGGCTATGCAGTGGGCGAGCGGTGTCTCAGGCCTTCGCTGGTTGGTGTGTCGAAAGCTGAATAGTGAGATTTCAACAGGTTTGTTGAATTTGTCACTGGACAATTTCGCGTTATCGAAACAGTCTTGTCCCCCATGCAGCGGCTTTGACCTTGCGTTTATGGAAGGACTTCAATCATGGCAGACTACACGCTCGAAATTTATAAAGACAAGCGCGGCGAATTCCGTTGGCGCCGCTCGGCTGGAAATGGCGAAATTGTTGGCGCGTCCTCGGAAAGCTACAAGGCAAAGAAGGATTGTGAAGCCAATGCCAATCGCGATACGACGGCTGACAAATGGGAATTCTACAAGGACAAACGCGGCGAACACCGCTGGCGCGCCAAGTCCACCGCCAATGGCCGGCAGATTGGCAAGTCCACGGAAGGTTTCAGTTCCAGGAAAAATGCCGCGAACAATGCATCGATAAATGGCTGGAAGGGCTGAAGCAAAAGACTTCTGGATTATTCTCTCCCCGATCCGTCATCCACGCCCTGCGGTCAGTCATTCCGGCGAGGGTTTCGGCCTGGTTACCCGCCGCAGTGTGAGATTGATGCGGCCACCGCTTTTTAAAAGCGTTGAAGTTCCGGTCATCACGCGGTCGATGCCGTGACACGCCAACCGGGACGAGCCTTCCATCACGAGCACATCGCCGGAGACAAGTTTTATGGATTGGGTATTGCCGCCGCGCGTCGTGCCGCCTATCCGGAAGAGTGCGGTGTCACCCAGTGAAATTGAGACCACCGGCGCTGCAAACTCGTCCTCATCGCGGTCCTGG
>JANMPF010000225.1:0-4328 GCA_031369725.1 Rhodobiaceae bacterium
ATGCCATGAACCCAGCCCGTGGCCTGCGATATGTCCGCAAATTGTCCTTTGTCATCGGTTGACCGATGCGTCGTTGACCATCCATGTCACCAACTCCTCATATGAATGCCCTGAATGGGCCGCAAGTTCCGGCACCAGTGACGTGCCCGTCATGCCCGGCTGTGTATTGATTTCAAGAAGAATAAGCTCACCATTCGAACCCGGGGTATCGTCGTAACGGAAATCCGCGCGGCTAACGCCGCGGCACCCCAAGGCATGGTGGGCCATCAATGAATATTGCTGGCACTTGCGGTAAACATCACCTGGTATGTCGGCCGGCAAAATGTGTTGTGAGCCACCGGGTGCATATTTGGAGCGGTAGTCATAGAATTTCGCTTTGGAAACAATATCGATAACACCCAGCGCCACGTCGCCCATCACGGCGCAGGTGAGTTCCCGGCCCGGAATAAAGCGTTCTGCCATCACCTGGTCACCAAAAATCTCGCGCTGGGTGAGAATGACCGAACACGGCCCGTTGGATTCCCGCGTAATGATGTGAACGCCGACACTGGAGCCTTCATCCACCGGTTTCAACACATAAGGCAGTGGCAGCGGGTGCGTGCTGGCCGCGGTCTCAAGATCCACCAGCTTGCTTTCAGCCAGCGGAATGCCGGCCTCGGCAAAAATTATCTTCGACTTTTGTTTGTGCATGGCCAGCGACGAGGCCAAAACCCCCGAGTGGGTGTAGGCGATATTGAGGGTTTCCAGCATGGCTGAAGCACAGCCGTCTTCGCCCCATTTGCCGTGCAGGGCATTGAACGCCACATCCGGCTTCAAATCCTGCAATACTGAAAGAATGGTGTCGCGTTTGACATCAACCGGAACCACCTTGAAGCCCGCGTTTCGCAAGGCCCTGGCGCAGCCCTCACCCGATGAAAGGCTAACCTCACGCTCTGCTGACCAGCCACCCATGAGAACCGCCACGACCGTACTGGCGGGATCGCGCCTAGTCATTGGCAACCCCAATGCGTTTGATTTCCCAATCCAGTTCGATGCCGGATGTGGCCTTCACCCGGGCCCTTACAGTCTCGCCGAGTTCTTCGATTTGGCTGGCCGTTGCCCCACCTTCATTGACCAGAAAGTTGCAATGCAGGTCAGAGACCTTGGCAGGCCCCACGGCAAAGCCGCGCATGCCGGCAGCGTCAATGAGCTGCCAGGATTTGTGGCCTGGTGGATTCTTGAATGTTGAGCCACCCGTGCGGGTCTTGATCGGCTGCGTTGCCTCGCGGGCGTCGGTGATCTTGTCCATGGCAGCCAGAATGTCAGCCTGACTGCCCAGGCGTCCTTGCAGCAACGCTTGCGTAAAGACCAGGTCTTCAGCAGCACCACAGTGCCGGTAGCTGTATTTCATGTCCGCATTCGAAAGCACGTGCAGTTTCCCCGTTCGGTCAAGCCCGCGCGCCTCAACGAGAATGTCCTTGGTTTCCCCACCATAGGCCCCACCGTTCATCCGCAACGCACCACCTATGCTGCCCGGGATACCTCTCAGAAAGGTTAACCCATCGATAAAATTGTCATGGGCAAAGCGCGCCACCCGCACATCCAGAACGGCTGCTCCCGCCCGGACGCGCGTTTCGTCCTCAACTCTGATATCGGAAAATCCGCGGCCGAGCCGGATGACAACGCCAGCAACACCGCCATCGCGCACCAGCAGGTTTGAACCAACGCCAATCACATAAACCGGAATTTCTTGTGGAGTCTGGCGCAAAAAATCGGCAAGATCCGCTTCATCAAGCGGCGTAAACAAAACTTCGGCAGCACCACCGGCGCGAAACCATGTAAGATCGGCCAGCGCCGCATCAGGCTCCAGGCGGCCGCGCACAGTTGGCAGCCTTGCAATCAGCGCCTGGCCATTCAAATCTGCCATCAATGCCGCTCGCAAGATGCCAGTTGGCCAGGCAGCGCATAGGCCCATTGGCTGATCGTGCCAGCTCCCAGGCAAACCACAATGTCTCCGGGCTCAATATTGTTGCGCACCAGCAGTGCCAGTTGTTCGGGGCCATCAATGGTATGAACCGAACGATGACCGCGCTCATGCAGGCCCTCCGCCAGGCTGAGGTGGGAAGCCCCCTCGATTGGGGTTTCCCCGGCCGCATACACGGGTGCGAGAATAACCGTATCTGCATCGTTAAAACATGTGCAGAACTCATTGAAGAGGCTCGACAATCGCGTGTAGCGATGGGGCTGCATGACGGCCACAACCTTGCCCTTTGTCACTTTGCGCGCCGCCCGCAACACGGCTGCAATTTCCACCGGATGATGCCCGTAGTCATCAAACACTGTCACCCCATTGTATTCGCCTGTGCGTGTAAAGCGCCGCTTGACCCCGGCAAAACTCGTCAAACCTTTGCGAATATTGTCTTCACTCATGCCAAGCTCAAAGGCCACCGCAAGGGCAGCCGTTGCGTTCAGCGCATTGTGATCGCCCGGCATGCTGAGTTCAAGGTTGGAAATATCCTGCGTGGCACCTGTCAGGCGATTGGTGATGCGCACTGAAAATTTCATCATGGCGTTTTCGTAAGCAAGGTCACGCAAGCGGAAATCGGCTTGCGGGCTGTGGCCATAGGTAATCACCCGGCGATCCTTCACCTGTCCAATCAGTTCTTGTACCACCGGGTGATCAATGCACATCACTGCAAAGCCATAGAATGGAATATTTTCAACAAATGCCAGATAGGCTTCCTTGGCTTTTTCAAAGGTGCCGTAATGGTCGAGATGTTCAGGGTCGATGTTGGTCACAATCACCACATCGGCGGGAAGCTTCACGAAGGTGCCATCTGACTCATCTGACTCAACCACCATCCAGTCACCCTTGCCCAGCCGCGCATTGGTGCCATAGGCATTGATAATGCCGCCATTGATCACCGTGGGATCAAAGCTGCCGGCATCAAGGAGGGCCGCCACAATGGAAGTCGTCGTGGTTTTGCCGTGGGTGCCGCCAACCGCCACGCAGGATTTGAAACGCATGAGTTCCGCCAGCATCTCCGCCCGCCGCACGATTGGCAAATAACGGGCGCGTGCTTCAACCAGTTCCGGGTTGTCAGCTTTCACCGCAGATGAAACCACAACCACCTGTGCCGTGCCAAGGTTGGACGCTTGATGCCCGATGAAAACTTCAATGCCATTCTTGCGCAGCCGGGCAACATTGTAGTTGTCGCTCAAGTCGGAACCCTGCACCTTGTAGCCAAGGGTAGCCATGACTTCGGCAATGCCGCTCATCCCAATGCCACCGATGCCGATGAAATGAATGGGGCCTACGTCGCGGGGCAGTTTCATGCTCGTTTATTCTCCAGCTTCTTTTTCGCGGATTTCGCCGCCAGTTTTTCCGTCAGGTCCGCAAGCCGCTGCGCGGCATCGGGCTTGCCGTGGGCGAGAGCAGCTTCGGCGGCGGCGCGCAATTCCCCCTCCTGAAAGCGCAAACGCGTCAAAAATGCGGCAAACCCGGATGATTCCAGTCCGGCTTGCGGTTTGATCCAGCCAGCCCCTGCATTGGCAAAACTTTCAGCGTTTCGCAACTGGTCATTATCGAGCGCGTGCGGCAGCGGAACCAATATGGCGGGCCTGCCGATAACCCCAAGCTCGGCAATGGTTGAAGCCCCCGAACGACAGAACACCAGGTGGGAGTCAGCAATCCGTTGCGGCATATCTGGAAAGAAGGACTGCAACTCATAATCAAGGTTCAATGCCTTGTATGCGGCATCAACCGCGGCGAGGTCTTCCGGTCGACATTGCTGGGTAACATGCAAGGTTTTCACCAAGGCGCGCGGCAGTTCGGCCACCACCTTCGGCATGAATTCGGCAAAGAAACGCGCACCCTGGCTTCCGCCAAACACCAGGAGATTGAAAACCCGGTCGGCAGCAACGAGGGGGTATGGCGAATTCTGTTCCGTGATCACCACCGAGCGAACCGGGTTCCCCGTCACCACAACTTTTCCGCGCGCCTTTTCGGGCAGCCCCGCCAAATTCGGAAATGACGAGGCAATGGCATCCACAAAGCGCGACAACACGCGGTTGGCCCGGCCCATCACTGCATTCTGGTCATGCACGCAACAGGGAATGCCAAGCCGTGAAGCTGCAATGAGCGGCGGGAAAGACGGGTAGCCGCCAAAACCCACCACGGCATCTGGCTTCATCTTTTTGAAAATCGCCGTGGCTTGCCGAATGCCGCTGTAAAGCCGCAGCAGGCGTGATGGCAGCAGCCACGGCTTCGACAGTGAAAGGGTGGCAGATGGTACGATGTGGGTTTCAATGGCAGGAAAAGTTTTGCCATAATCGGCAACCCGTTCGTC
>JANMPF010000301.1:0-3846 GCA_031369725.1 Rhodobiaceae bacterium
GTTTGTTGAGACTGAAGTTGGGCAAGTCAAAATTCCGTTATGGCGACTTTCCAAGCTTTCCCAGTCGGCAACATTGCAGACCTGGAAAGACGCCGACACGGCATCCGATCTGGAAGAATATCACCGCCTGCTCTATGTGGCCATGACGCGGGCACGCGATGAACTTTATATCTGTGGCTGCCACAATGATAATGATCTTGCAGACAGCAGTTGGTACGCGATGGTTGAAACTGCCCTGCTACGGCCAAGTGAAGGCCAAAGTTCGCTGCGAGCCATTCAATCATCGGACGGGTCGGTTTTCTGGCGCTTTGGTGCTGACCCGACAGCAGCAACCATTGCCGCCTCTGCGTTACGGCCAGCTGCTGAAATTCCTGCCTGGCTGCAGACTGGTCCAACGCATCCTGATGTGATGCAAAGAAATTGGACGCCAACCCGGCTGCCGCACATGGGAAAGGCTATCGTTTCGTTGCCAGCTGTTAACCGTGGCCGTGTCATTCACAAGATACTGCAAGAAATTCCCGGGTTGGCCGAACAGGACGCACTGAAGCTGGCCAGACGGCTAGTTGAAAAAAATCATCTCGATTCTGTACTGGCTGAAGAAATCGTTGGCCTGATTTGCAAGCCGGAATATGGTGCGTTTTTTGGCCCGGCAAGCCAGGCGGAGGTGAGTATTGGCGCGGTATTGTCCGATGGTCAGCGATTTGCGGGTCGTGTTGATCGCCTTGTCATACGCCCGTATGACATCTGGGTGCTGGACTACAAAACCGACTGGAATGTGCCGGAAAGACTCTCCCACACTCATTCATACGTCGTACAAATGGCGGCTTATGCGGTTGCTTTAAGGCAAGCCTACCCCAATAAACCCATAAAAACCGCACTTCTTTGGATAAATGCGGGGCGTTTGGACTGGATTTCCAATGATATGCTCGAGGAGGCAATTTCTGGCATAGCAGCTATCACTTGAGTGTGTGTTACACTTGACCTCGCAGCCGCCGGTACCTACTTCTAGGGCAATTGTGAAATTCATGGAGAATCAATATGGCCACGCTTCCCGTCTCTGACGCCTCGTTCGACCTCGACGTTTTGAAATCCGATGTTCCTGTCGTGGTTGATTTCTGGGCGGAATGGTGTGGGCCCTGCAAAATGATTGCTCCGGCACTCGAAGAAATTGCGGCAACACTCGGTTCAAAGGTGAAGATCGTCAAAATCAATATTGATGAAAACAACCACACGCCTTCCAAATATGGGGTGCGCGGCATTCCCACCCTGATGGTTTTCAAGGGCGGTGCGGTTGCAGCAACCAAGGTGGGAGCAGCCCCCAAGGGCCAGCTCCAGTCGTGGATTGAACAATCCATCTAACGGCGGGCGGCACCCGAAACGCTTGACATTGGCGTATTCTCGTGGACGCTGAGAACGTGGCCGGCGAGATATAGTGACCCGCAAATCAATATTCTTGGGGCGGGCGTTATGAGCGACGCCTGCCCCAAAGCTTTGGCCAGTGAGCCAGCAGTTTCAGCAGAAAGCCCGCGATCCCGGGCAATATCGGCAAGCTGTTCGGCTGCAATGGCATTGGGTTCATCAGGAATAGTGATGGTTACAACCCGCTGGGCAAGGCCTGCGAAGCATTCGATGAAACTTCCAGCATCCTTGCTGCTGAGCATGCCCCAGATGAGAACGAGGGGGCGCGACAGCCGGTCATTAATATCCGAAAAGGCGCGCGCAATGACACGGCCTGCCGAGGGGTTGTGACCGCCATCGAGCCAGAGTTCCGCATCGCGTGGAATAAGGTTGGTGAGAACACCTGCCCCCAATTTTTGCATGCGGGCGGGCCACACAACGGATTTCAAACCCTGTTCGATATGGCCATCATTCACGCGGGGGTCTGCCAGGTTTCGAATGGCGGCTATGGCATTGCCGGCATTGTCAATCTGGTGCAGGCCCTTGAGCTGCGGCAGGCTCAAATCCAGCAAGCCACCTTCATCCTGAAACACGAGGCGGCCATGCTGCTCAAAAGCCTGCCAATCCTGGTTGGCGATGAACAGCGGAGTGCCGATCCCTTCTGCCACGCGCTCAATTTCAGCGCGCGCCTCATCGGGCTGGTTGCCGATGATGGCTGGCACACCGGGCTTCAGGATGCCTGCCTTTTCATGGGCAATGGCGGTGAGTGTGTTGCCGAGATATTGCTGGTGGTCATAGTCGATCGCGGTGATCACCGAGAGCACTGGCCTTTCTACAACATTGGTTGCATCAAGCCTGCCGCCGAGGCCCACTTCCAAGATGAGGTAGTCGGCGGCGTTGCGTGAAAAGCTGAGGAATGCGGCAGCCGTTGTGATTTCAAAGAAAGTTATTGGCGTGTTGCCATTGGCCGTTTCACATTCTTCGAGCAAAGCCGAAAGCGCATCTTCGCTGATGAGCTTGCCGGCCACATAGATGCGTTCATGAAATTTCACGAGGTGGGGCGAGGTATAACAATGCACCTTCAAACCTGCCGCTTCGAGAACGGAGCGGATATAGGAAACGGTTGAACCCTTGCCATTGGTGCCTGCCACATGAATGACGGGTGGCAAATGGTTTTCCGGGTTTCCCAACTGCTTCAAGACATGGGTCATGCGATCAAGGCTGAGATCGATGATTTTGGGATGCAGCGACAGCAGCCGGTTCAATATTGCATCACTGCGGGCCAAGATACTAACCAGCGTCGGCGGGAACGAGGGCGCCGGAGTTTGACAACGCCAGTTCCGGTGCCTTCATCAGAATGCGCGCAATGCGGCTTACGGTTTCGCGCATCTGGTGGCGGTGCACCACAAGATCCACCATACCGTGCTCCTGCAAGAATTCCGAACGCTGGAAACCTTCGGGGAGTTTCTCGCGGATGGTCTGCTCAATAACCCGGGCACCGGCAAAGCCAATGGTGGCCCTGGGCTCGGCGATATGGAAATCGCCCAGCATGGCGTAGGAGGCGGTCACACCACCGGTTGTGGGATTGGTGAGTACCACGATATAGGGCAGCTTGTGGGCACGCAGTTCCTGCACCATCACGGTCGTGCGGGGCATTTGCATGAGCGACAGAATGCCTTCCTGCATGCGGGCACCACCGGAGGCCACGAAAAACACGAAGGGGCATTTCCTGGTGACGGCAAGCCGCATGGCGGTAATGATGGCTTCACCAGCGGCAGTGCCAAGCGAGCCTGCAATAAAGCCCATGTCCTGAATGGCGATCACAATTGGCAAATCATCAATCTTGCCGAAGCCCGCATGAATGGCATCTTCACTGCCGGACTTTTGCCGGGCTTCCTTCAGGCGGTCGACATATTTGCGTTCATCGCGAAACTTGAGGGGGTCGGGTGGAACCTGCGGGAAGGAAACAGCTTCATAGTCGCCGTTGTCGAACATATTCTGCAAGCGCAGGTTTGGTGCCAGGCGGTGATGATGGCCGGATCCCGGAAACACAAACTGGTTGGCTTCCAGGTCACGGTAAAAAACCATCTGGCCGGATTCAGGATCCTTGATCCACATGTTCTCCGGCACGTCGCGTTTGACGCCGAGAATGGAGTTTATTTTTGGCCTAACGAAATTTTTGATCCAGTTCAAGTTCTCTAACTCCTTAGCCCATGTGCGATGTCGCTCACCAGCGCGTGCACGGCCCTGGCGGTTTTGGACGTGGACAATCCTGCCTTTGTAAGGCTGTCTTTCACGGCAGAGACAAGGGCAGAACCCACCACAACAGCGTCGGCAGTTTTGGCAATGCTGCGCGCCTGGGCAGCGGTTTTCACACCAAAGCCCACGGCAATGGGAAGTTTGGTATGGCCGCGCAGGCGGTTCACATTGCTCGCCACACTTTTGAGG
>JANMPF010000354.1:0-4604 GCA_031369725.1 Rhodobiaceae bacterium
TTCAGGGTGTTTTTCCATCAAGGCGAAGGCCCGCAATCTTCGCGCCTCTGCTGCCTCACCCATCGAAAAGAGCAGCGTCGTGTTGAGGCGTTCGGCGCGCCGCAAACGGTGGAAAAAATCATCGTGGTCCATGGCGTAGGCTTTTGCAGCTTTTTGCCAATCATTGTTTGCCAAAAGATGGTCACGCAAGATGCGGACATCTCGCAAGGTTCGGGATAGCCCATTGCCCCAAACGGGATCGCTGGCAGCAGCAGCATCGCCAATCAACACGCAATTGCCTCGAACTGGTTGGGTTATCCAGCGATGGGCACCGTCGAACGTGGCAAAAACGCCGTGCGGCTTCACACCATCGAGCCAACTTGCAGGAATTCCTATTTCGCGGAATTGTTCGATAACCGCTGGGTAGTCGCGTGCCCCTGACAGTCGACGGGGAATGGCATCCTTGTGATGCAGGAGATAAGCCCGATAATTCCCAGGTTTGTTCTGAATGAGAATGCTGCCGCGCCCACTTATGCCGTGAAGAAAGAAATAGAGCGCAGCTTCAGTCGGCATTGTGCCTGAAAGCTGAAGGCCGCCGGTGAAAAGTTCAGGTGGATCGCGCTCTCTTTCAAAATTCAAAAGGGTTGCAAGCTGAGATTCTCGACCATCGGCCCCAATAATCAATCGTGCTGAAACGCGTGTGATTTCACCATTTACCTCGATTTCGGCTTCTGGTGTTTTGCCGGGAAAAACTGCCTGCATGGCTCCACCACGCAAAATCTCCGCGCCTGCTTTTGCAGCCTCAGCCAGCAAAACCTCCTGCATTTCGGGATGAAAGAAGGAAAGTACGCAGGTATTTTTGGGCGTTGTCGCCAAAAAATCACGTGGCGGGTTTGGCTTGCCTTCGAGGAAAAAGCATTCTTGGGGGAACTCCCGCGCACAAGATTTCAGCAAGATGTCATAAATGCCAAGTTCTTTGGCCTCGACACTTCCCCATGGCAACAATACCTCGCCGCGAATACGATCTCGGAATTCAATTTCCTTTTCGATGATGAGAACATGAGCGCCAGACAGGGCCATAGACCGCCCGAGGGCAGCTCCAGCGAGTCCTCCGCCGATAATCAAGAGATCGTATGAACTGCGAGACATGGAAATGATTGTGCTCCAACCATCGTCTATCTTGGTAACATTGAAGATGCCTATATGGGGCGATATTCACAAGTGCGAAATGTCTCAGCTTTCTTTGGAATAGCGATAGCGAAACGTGCAGCACGAAGCGCCGCCCATAATCGTTTGCTTGCGATCGAGCTTGATATGGGGATCGTAGCCTTCGCAGAACGTGCCATCGCGGTTGCAGGACATGAGGTGGCCAACTTTGCCCAACCCCATTTCCTTGTAGGTCTCAGCATATTTGCAGCGGGTGACATCGAAGTTGAACACAGTGTCGGAAGCCTCAAGCACCTTGACCTCAAGTGCTCCATCGGCTGCCCACAGTTCGTACAACTTGATGAAATCCTGCATGGAGGTAACGCCACCGGGAGCCTTTTTGGCGAACTCTTTGCCCTCAGCAATGGCTGCCTTGCGAATGGCCGAATCCAAAATGGACGAGGCTTTTTCCTCGCCGATTTGGGCCACCATTTCAGCATAGATCGGCCCAATCACCTGGGCCTGCAGTTGGCGTTTTGTGAGGACGGGGATTTCAGGCATAGGCTTTGATGATCCCGATAAAGTCGGCCGCCTTGAGGCTGGCACCACCCACAAGTGCACCGTTGACATTGGCGGCTGCCATCAGTTCTGTGGCGTTTGATGGCTTTACAGAGCCGCCGTAGAGAATGCGCATTTTTGGCCCCTCCTCAGCCAGCAATTTGGCCAGATCGGCCCGAATGTGGGTGTGAACTTCGGCAACTTCGGCAACTGTGGGCGTAAGGCCGGTGCCAATGGCCCAGACAGGCTCATAGGCGATCACCGTGTTCATGGCAGTTGAGCCTTCAGGCAATGAGCCCTTGAGTTGGGTGGACACCACACCAAGGGTTTGGCCACCCTTGCGCTGGTCCAGCGTTTCACCGATGCAAACGATGGCGATAAGGCCTGCCGTTTGCGCGGCTTTGGCCTTTTTGGAAATCATCGCATCGGTTTCGGCATGATTGGCGCGGCGCTCAGAGTGGCCAACGATCACAGCTGTGCAACCTGCGTCTTTCAGCATGTCGGCGGAAATATCGCCAGTATGGGCACCGCTGGCGTTCCAATGGCAATCCTGGCCGCCAACCCTGATGCGTGAGCCTTTCATGACTGATTTTACCCGGCGAATAAGGGTTGCAGGGGGGCAAACCAGCACTTCGCACTTTAATTTGACGTCGCGCAGCATGCCCGCTAACAGCCGGGGTTCCTTCAGCATCGCCGTGGTGCCGTTCATCTTCCAATTGCCAGCCACTAACGGACGGGGCCCAGTTTTAACCATATTCAACGTCTCCAACCCTTTGATTTCGTAGCCTCTTAGCAGAGCAATCTCGTGCTTGCGAGAGGCAACTGACCTACCTATTATGCAAAACTCATGATTTGGCCAAGCCAAACACTTTGAAAGGTCGCTTTGATGTTAGAAAAGTTCCGCAACCTGGGAAAAACCTGGGTTGCAAAAATCCTCCTGCTGATGCTCGCCGGCAGTTTCGGCGTATGGGGAATCCGCGACATTTTCGGTGGCTTTCATGCGAACGCTTTGGTGGCGGTTGGTGGCCAGGAAGTTTCCAGCATTGAATACACCAATTCCTATCGGCGGGCTTTGCAAAATTTGGCGCGGCAATCGGGACAAAACCTGACGGCTGAGGAGGCCCATAAAATGGGCATTGATCGTTCCATCCTCAACAACCTTATTCAAACGGCCGCAGTTGACGCTGAGGCAGCCCTCCTCAAACTGAGCATTTCGAAACAGCAAATTGCCGAAGAGGCACAGGCGAACACTTCCTTTCATGATGCCGCCGGAAAATTTGATCCCAGACTATTCGCCCGGGTGCTTGAACAAAACGGCATGAACGAGGACATGTTTTTTGCAGCAGAAAGCCGCAATAAAACCCGCGTGGCGATTACCGATGCCATTGACCGCGGCTTCAAGCCACCCAACACGCTGGTAGAGGCCATGTCGCGATACCAAACGGAACAGCGCGATGTCAAATATTTCACGATTGCAGCTTCCGAAGCAGATGTGGCAGCACCAAACGATGATGAGCTCAAAAAGCAATATGAGGCAACCCCTGCCGCCTATACCGCGCCTGAATATCGCAGCATTGCTGTCATGAAGGTGGAACCAGCCGATATCGCCGCCAAAATTGCACTTACACCAGATGACCTCGCCAAAGGCTATGATAAATACAAATCGGATTATTTTACTCCGGAAAAGCGCACAATCCTGCAAATCGCGTTCCCTTCAGTTGATGAAGCCAAAAAAGCCAGGGAGCGGATTGCCGCCGGAGCTGATTTCATGGCCATCGCCAAGGAACGTGGTGCCACTGAAGCCGACATTACATTTGCCGACAAGGCGAAAACCGACTTCCTCGACAAAACCATTGCCGAAGCCGCATTTCAACTGAAAGAAGGTGCGGTGAGCGACGTTGTCTCCGGCGGCCTGGTTACCGCGCTGCTGAAAGCCACCAAAGTTACAGCTGAAAAGCAATCCACGCTTGAGGAGGTGAAGGCAGACCTTACAACACGCATTCAAACTGAAAAGGCGCAAGATGAAATTCAATCCATCTATGATGCCGTTGAAGATGGCCGTGCGGCACAAACCAAGTTTGAAGACATCGCCAAAGCCCAATCAATTCCATTCATTCTCATCCCGCTGGTCAGTGCGGCAGGACTTGATCCAGCTGACAAGGATGTTGCCATTCCTGACAAGCAGGATATTCTGAAGGCGGCTTTTGACAGCGATGTGGGCGTAGAGAACAATGCCCTTACACCCAAGGACGGCTACTTCTGGTATGAAGTGCGCGAAGTTGTTCCTTCGGCCTTGAAGCCCTTTGACACGGTGAAGGATAAGGTCAAGAGCGATGTTGTGGCCCGGAAAATTCGTGAACTGTTGACGGAACGTGCCACGAAGCTGGTTGCCAGTCTCAAAATTGGTTCCAGTCTTGACACGCTTGCGGCAGAAGCAAAGTCGGTTGTGAAATCGAGCCAGGGTCTTCGGCGCAATGAAGCAAATGCGGATTTTGATGTACCGGCCGTCACGGCGCTGTTTGGCGTGCCTGAAAATGGCTTTGCGTGGAGCCTGGAGGGTGACGGCAAGGCCGCCAAGATCATGCAATCGCAACCAGTGTTGGCTGCTCCCTTTGATATCACGGCACCGGCTTCAAAGGAACTTGTGAAAACAATCGCCGCGGCCCAATCAAAAGACATTTTAACGACCTATCTCGCAGCCCTGCAAGGGCAGGTCGGCGTCTCGATCAACAACGAACTCTGGCAACAGGTATCAGGAACAACTCAACCCTCGCCCTGATCCCTTCATCCAGAGTAAAAGAGATGCCCATATCACCCGATTATGACCACTTCGCTTCCACCTACGAAAAAGGTGGGGCGCAAATTGTTTCAACCCGTCTCGTAGCTGACCTTGAAACGCCGGTTTCTGCCATGCTGAAACT
>JANMPF010000421.1:0-4175 GCA_031369725.1 Rhodobiaceae bacterium
GCAATTCATCACGATAGTTGATGGTTACCAATCCCCGCTTATGGCTTGTACAAGGGTCAAGGCTGCAATTGCTGCGGTATCGGCGCGCAAGATTCGGGGACCGAGTGAAATGGGCAGCACGAAATTGTGGGATTTCAGCCGTTTGATTTCCTCATCGGTAAAGCCACCCTCGGGGCCCACCAGAACGGCAGCCGGCGGTTTCAGGCCAGCAAGCGATTGCAACGGGTTGGTGTCACGCAGGGTTTCATCGCAGAACACCAGGGACCGGGCGTTGTCCCATGTCGCCAACAGAGGTTCCAGTTTTTCAGGTTGCAGAACTTCCGGCACATGAACCAGATTGCATTGTTCGGCCGCCTCAACCACGTTGGCGCGCATGCGCTCGAGGTTTACCCGTTCTGCAACGGTGCGATTGGTTATCACGGGGCGCAACCGACGCGCACCCAGTTCGGTTGCCTTTTGCACCACATAGTCAAGGCGCGCATGTTTCAGGGGAGCGAAAACATAATCGATGTCGGGTGGCAATTTTGCCGCGATGAGCCGTCTTTCACAGCGAACGCCAGCCGATTTCCTGGTGACATCGGTGAGATAGGCCAACCATTCGCCATCCCGGCCATTGAAGGCGCGCACCGCATCGCCTGGGCCCAAGCGCAACACGCCGGTCAAATAATGGGCCTGTTGGCGGGTGAGAATGATTTCAGCCGTTGGACCAAGCGTTGCATCAATATGAAGGCGGGGTGTGGTTTTCATAATCGTAACGATGTAACAGAGCGCCATGAACGATACCAGCCATCACATTGCCGATGCCGGAGCGGGAAACTGGGTTGAACGGCTGCTGCCGCAAAGCGCCCAGCCCTATGCCCAGCTCATGCGGCTGGACAGGCCCATCGGCTGGTGGCTGCTGTTATTGCCGTGCTGGTGGGGATTGCTTGTGGCGCAAATCGCTGCGGGTGGTGGCATGCCCAATTTGTGGTTTGCATTCCTGTTTCTTGCCGGAGCCATTGTCATGCGGGGTGCGGGGTGCACGCTCAATGATATAATCGACCGGGATTTTGACGCACAGGTCGCACGCACAAGGCAGCGGCCCATTCCATCGGGCCGGGTGAGTGTGCAACGGGCCTTCATATTTCTCGGGCTACAGGGTTTGATCGGCCTGATCATTCTTGTGCAATTCAATCGCTATGCCGTGGTGCTGGGAATTGCCTCGCTGATCATCGTTGCCGTCTATCCCTTTATGAAACGCATCACCTATTGGCCGCAGCTCGTTCTGGGCCTCGCCTTCAATTGGGGAGCCCTGGTGGGCTGGAGTGCCGCTCACGGATCGCTGTCGTGGCCGCCAATTGCACTGTATGTTGGCGGCATATTCTGGACGCTTGGCTATGACACGATCTATGCCCATCAGGACAGGCAAGATGATATTCTCATCGGGGTGAAATCCACAGCCTTGCAATTTGGCGAGAGTACGAAATTCTGGCTTGCCGGATTTTTCATTGTTTCACTCGCGTCAATTGATGTGGCATTGTGGCTTGTCCATGCAACCTTCATTGCCCATATGGGAGTGGGCTTGGCAGCCATTCAAGCGGCGGGCCAAGTGTCGCGGTTTAAAACGGATGACTCTGCCTTGTGTTTGCAGTTGTTCAAATCAAACCGCTTCTTTGGACTCATCATAACTGGTTTTCTTTTTCTGGATTGCATTTTCCCATGACCGATGAACTTCTCACTCTTGCCCAAGACCTGATCACCCGCGCCAAAAAACTGGGGGCTGACGGGGCGGATGCCTTGGCAATCGATGCCCGCGGCACCGACATTGAAATGCGCGAAGGGCAGATTGAAAAGCTTGAACGCACCGAAGCACGGGGGCTTGGCCTTCGCGTATTCGTGGGGCAATCGTCGGCCATGATATCGGGCAGTGTTTTCACACCAGACGCCCTGCAGCGTCTGGTCGAAACGGCAGTCGACATGGCGCGGGCCACGCCGCCGGATGGGCTGGCGGGATTGGCCGCGCATGACCTTCTCGCCACGAAATTTCCTGAGCTCGACCTGGTTTCGAACTATCTGCCTGACAGCGACAAACTGAAGTCCATGGCCACGGACGTTGAAGCCGCCGCACTTGCCGTTGCAGGGGTGACAAAATCAGGAGGTGCAGGGGCGTCTGCATCGCACCGGAAAATTGCGCTGGCCACCAGCAATGGCTTTGCACAGGCCTATCAGCGCAGCAGTGTGTCGTTCAGTGTGTCTGCCATTGCCGGCGAGGGAACGGCCATGGAGCGTGATTATGACTATTCTGCCGCGGTCCATTTTGATGATTTGAAAGCGACCGGCATGATTGGAACATCCGCTGGCGAACGGGCAGTGAAACGCATGGGTGCACGCAAGGTTGCCTCACAATCGGTGCCGGTGATTTATGACAGACGGGTCGCCTCCAGTCTGGTTGGGCATTTGTCCTCCGCCATCAATGGCGCTGCCATTGCGCGGGGCACCGGATTTTTGAAAGACCGCATGGGCCAACAGATTTTCGCCAGAAATATTTCCATCGTTGATGATCCGTTGCGGCTGCGCGGGCTGGCGTCACGGCCTTTCGACGGCGAAGGACTGGCCAGCACCGCCCGCGCGATGATTGAGGAAGGTGTATTGACGGGATGGTTGCTCGATTTGCGGGCGGCACGGCAACTGAATTTGACACCTACGGGGCATGGTTCGCGGGGGCTTTCCAGTCCACCCAGCCCGTCGTCGTCCAATCTGCATATGGCGGCTGGAACGCTCTCGCCTGACGAGATGATTGGCTCGGTCACCCGTGGCCTGTTCGTTACCGAACTCATTGGCAACAGCGTGAACATGGTGACGGGGGATTACAGCCGGGGTGCATCGGGCTACTGGATCGAGAATGGCGAACTGGCCTATCCGGTGAGTGAAATCACCATTGCGGGAAACCTGACCCACATGTTCAAGACGCTGCAGCCTGCCAATGATCTCGAGTTCAAATCCTCCACCAATGCGCCTACAATTTTCGTCGATGGATTGACCATCGCGGGCATGTGAGTTAGGAGCGCTCACAGCAACCCCAATATTTTCAAGAGATTTGAAAACCATGGCCGTGAGCCCGAAGAAATCCAGCCCCGCCTCCCAACTCCTGCACATGGTATTTGGCGGTGAACTCAACGACGTGAAGAAAGTTGACTTCAAGGATTTGAGCAAACTTGATGTGGTGGGCTTTTTTCCCAATTACGCCACCGCCCACACAGCGTGGCAAAGCAAAGCCCGCGATACCATCGATAACGCCCAGATGCGCTATTTCATCGTGCATCTGCACCGGCTGCTGGATCCGGGTGATGAGGGGGAGTAAGCCTTTTCCAGCCCATCTTGCATTTAGCCGTTAAACGTAGTACGTTTCTGCCATGATCCGCACGTGGCGAAATGCGGCAACGCGAAAAGTCTGGGACGATGAACGCTCCAGCCAGTTTCGTGGGCTGGATTTGGATACGGCATTGGAACTGCTTGCAGCGCTCAATGTGGCAAAAAGTTTGAATGACTTAAGCCCGTTGAAAAGTGTTGGCCTTCACAAGTTGAAGGGCAGTCGCAAAAGCCAATGGGCCATGACGGTGAACGCGCGCTGGCGCATCTGTTTCGAGTTTCGCGACGGTGACGCCCACGAAGTTGAAATAGTTGATTATCATAAGGGGTAAACCATGGCACCAGCAATTCATCCCGGACGTCTGCTCCGCCGTGAAATGGAGGCGCGAAAACTTAGTGCTAACAGGCTTGCCATAAACTTAGGTGTGCCATCGGGCCGTGTGACCGACATTCTCAATAGCCGGAGGTCAATCACGGCAGACACGGCTTTGCGCTTGGCACTCTATTTCGGCAACACCGCCCAATTCTGGCTCGATCTGCAAAGCCAGTATGACATTGCAATTGTTGAGCGTGAACATGGGGCTGAAATCAAGAAGCGTGTGCATCCAGCAGATGCGGCTTGAGGTTTGAAACAATTATGTCGGATTATCAGTATAAAAATATTCCATTAACACCAAGTATCGCCGCAGATCATACATTAGAGTTTCTATCAACGCAGCAATAGCCAATTAGAAGAGTAGATATTACTCGGTATGTTGCACAACGTCACGAAGAACTTGGTGGCATGCCAGTTGCTGATAGTGAATTCAGAGTAAAGAAGGCTTTAG
>JANMPF010000426.1:0-2138 GCA_031369725.1 Rhodobiaceae bacterium
GGCAAAGCGGGCCTGGCGCGCCATGTCAACGGTTTCGTCAAACACCACAAGTCCGCCATGCCCCACCATAGCACCATTGGCGGCAAAGATCTCGTAGTCCATCGGCAAGTCCAGCTGTGAAACGGGAAGGTACGAACCCAAGGGCCCGCCCACTTGCACGGCGCGCACCGGCCTTCCCGTGGCCGTGCCGCCGCCAAAATCTTCGATGAGCTGGCGCAGTGTAATGCCAAAGGCTTTTTCCACCAGGCCGCCGTGTTTGATATTTCCAGCAAGTTGGAACGGCAGCGTCCCGCGCGAACGGCCCATGCCGTAATTCTTGTAGGCTTCGGAACCTTCCGCCATGATGTAAGGCACGGCGGCAAAGCTCAAAACATTGTTGATGATGGTAGGTTTGCCAAACAGGCCCTGAAGGGCAGGGATGGGTGGCTTTGGCCGCACCATGCCGCGCTTGCCCTCAAGGCTTTCCAGCATCGAGGTTTCCTCACCGCAGATATAGGCACCCGCACCCCGCCGCACCTCAAGCGAAAAAGAATGCTCCGTACCCTGAATATTTTGGCCAAGCCATTTGGCGGAGGTCGCAATCCGGATGGCATCCTTCATGGTGTTGATGGCATCAGGATATTCCGAGCGGACATAGATGAGGCCCTCGGTGGCACCGCAGGCAATGCCCGCAATGGTCATGCCTTCAATGAGCATGAAGGGGTCACCCTCCATCACCATGCGGTCGGCAAAGGTGCCGCTGTCACCTTCATCGGCATTGCAGCATACGTATTTCTGGTCCGACTTCGCATCGTGAACGGTCTTCCACTTGATGCCGGTGGGAAAGCCCGCCCCGCCGCGGCCCCGCAGGCCGGAATTGATGACTTCAGCGACGATTTCAGAACCTTTCAGTGCAAGGGATTTTTTCAATCCGGCAAAACCGCCAAGTGCGATGTAATCGGAAATGGAAGTGGGATCGGTAATGCCACAGCGCGAGAAAGTAAGGCGCTCCTGGTTTTTCAGAAATGGCAATTCTTCTGTAAGGCCAAGGCTGAGCGCGCCACCTTCCCTGAAACCGGAATTGACAAGGGCCTTGGCGTCCGCGGCTTCAACGGGACCAAAAGCGATACGGCCCTTCGCTGTTTCAACTTCCACCAGCGGTTCCAGCCAGGCCAGCCCCCGCGAGCCGTTGCGAATGATCTGCACACTGACATTCTGCGCTGCAGCTTCTGCCCTGATCGCATCGGCAACATCATCGGCACCCATGGCGCGGGCCGAAGAATCCTTTGGCACATAGATTTTGATCATGAGGCCAACTCCGCCGCGAGCGCCTCGAATTTCTTGAGGGTGACCCGGCCCACCGGGCGCTCATCCACCAGAATGGCCGGAGCCGACGCGCACAGGCCAAGGCAATAAACCGCCTCCAAGGTGATCGCTCCATCAGACGTGGTCTCGCCGAACCGGATTTTCAATGATTTTTCAACCGCTGCCGCCAACTCATTGCCCGCCATCGACTGGCACGCCTCGGCCTTGCAAACCTTGACCACATGGCGGCCTGCGGGTTTCCTGCGAAAGTCGTGGTAAAATGTGACGACGCCATGCACTTCGGCCCGCGAAATGTTGAGCGCCTTGGCCAAAACCGGCAGCGCACTTTCGGGCACATAACCCATCTCATGCTGCAAATCATGCAGGATTTCCAAAAGCGCATCAGGCTTGTTGTCATAACGCAAGGCAATGCGGCTGGCCGCATCATGCTTTGGCGTGCGAAGGTCAATCAGGTTGCGTTTTTTGGACATTGCCAAAGATAGCAGAACAAACATTCCGCCGCCAATAGTGAGGGGCTATGGTGTCATAGCGAGGGGCTATCACGCCGCCAGGCGGCTTTTCTCCTTGGCAAAGGGGCTGAGGCCCAGCCATTCTTGCATGGCGCTGGCGATTTTCCGGTCGCCCTGGATATCAAGCTGATGCGCATCCACCTCGTTCTTCACCGTTGTCACCCCCATCCACACCGAGGTCATCGCCCGCAACGACCCGGTGACGAAAAGGTCAACTTCAAACCCCGGATCGGAATTGCACAGGTCCACCTTGCCATTAGGCTCAACAACCAGCCAGAATTTATCCCGGGCAAGTTCAATTTCCTGAAAATGATAGGCAATCGT
>JANMPF010000488.1:0-3291 GCA_031369725.1 Rhodobiaceae bacterium
AACCGTAAACGGTCGGCCTCCCAAACCGGGTCGACCGACAGGAGCAGGCTGGAAATGCGGGCAAGTTCTTCGCGTGTGAGGCCGATGTCTTTCAACTGATGGTCACCCAGCAAATGCAGTTTGGCAAAGTTTCGCCTGCAACGCCAATTGCGCACGAGTTGCACCAGATTTGCAAAGCTTGCAGAGCTTGACCGGGACTGGGCTTCGTTGATGACATAGTTGCGCATGGCAGTTTCCTTATCATTTCCTCTAAATTGTATCGATTGTATCTGTTAACTAAGTAATTACTTCTTAGAAATCACTTGAAATATAGATACAATAAATGCAATATCCAAGTCAAAGAGGATATTGTATCCATGACAATTTGGACACCTACGCTCATTCACGGAAAGCCCATCTACCTCGCTATTGCCGATGCAATGGCCGATGACATCAGGATAGGAACCTTGCAGCCCGGCACGAAATTGCCACCCCACCGGGATTTGGCCTGGCGGCTGAAGGTGACTGTTGGCACGGTGACGAGGGCTTACAAGGAAGCTGAAATCCGCGGCCTCCTTGCCGGCGAAGTTGGCCGTGGCAGCTATGTGCGGGCAGGTTCGGGTGCGGCGGCGATACCGCGTTCCGATGTTGGTCGACCTGATCTTGTTGATCTCTCCCATTCCATTCCGCCCCCCGTGATAACAACGGCGGAGTTTGACGCGGCATTGGCCCACGTCATGCGCGAGCCCGAGCGCCTGTCGCTACTCGATTACACACCACCCGAGGGTTACGCCCGCCACCGGCAGATGGGTACGCGCTGGCTCACCCGCTGTGGCATTACCGCATCCGATGCCGACGTGGTGGTGTGTGCTGGTGCCCACATGGGATTGATTGCCACCATGCCCGACATCATTGAAGCCGGCGAAGCCGTAATGGCGGAGAACCTGAACTATCCATCGCTCAAACCTTCAATGAAGAGTTTGGGCATCGGCACAATTGGCCTGGAAATTGATGAACAGGGTCTGCTGCCATCTGCCTTCGAACAAGCCGCGCGCAATGGTGACTCGCGTGTTCTCTACCTTGTGCCCACGCTGCAAAACCCGACCACCAGCACCATGCCGCGTGAACGGCGCGAAGCCATCATTGACATTGCGCGGCGTTACAACATCACCATTGTTGAGGATGACATTTTCCGCCTGCTGGATGAGCGCGTGCAGCCACCGTCATTTTATAGTCTGGCCCCCGAGCGCACGTTTTACATCACCAGCCTGTCCAAGGCCCTGGCTCCGGGTCTGCGCGTTGGCTTCATTGCCACGCCACCCGGACGTGCCCGCATGCTGCGCGTCAATCAGCAGGTGGCCAATGGCCGCGCCGTTGGCCTCACCGCCGAAATGGCGCGCTACTGGCTGGAAACCGATATTGCCGACGGCGTGATCAAACGGGTGATCAGTGAATTGAAAATCCGCCGCCAGGTTTTCTTTGAGGTTTTCAAGGGCCACAAATTCCGCTGTGAGCCGGGTGCACCCTATGCGTGGCTGTCATTGCCGCAACACTGGAAACCCGTTCGCTTTGCGGTGACCGCCAAACAGCATGGCGTTCACATTTCGCCGGGTCCCAGCTTTGCCATTGGCGCCAAAGCGAACGAGCAAAACATTCGCATTTGCTTTGGCCAGCCGGCAACCGCTGCAGAGCTGCGCGCGGCACTGGAAAAAATCCGCACCCTGATGGCCGAAATCCATACCGACGATTTTTCGCCAGTTGCCTAATAAATGCCGGCACTCACGGTTTCGGCCACGGATTTCCTGATATCCATCAGGATCGCATCTGCCATGGCCGCCTGGCCTTCCGCGTTTGGATGCATCGCGCCAATGGTTTCAGAAAAAATCTGCGCTGAAGCCTGGTCATCGATCTTGCCGGATTTCGTCATGACTTTTTGATTGACCGTCATGTAGGCATCATTGAATGTCCGCACCCAGCGCTGGCGAAGCGCATAAGGGTAATTCTGGTCGGCAGGATTGTAAGGCCGCCATTCCTTGATTTTGCCGGACCAGCTGGATTGGCAGGTTTGCGTGGCGCGTTCCGCCTGGCCCCAGCAGGGGATCATCAATACCTCGGCAGGGTCAGACGCGAATTTTGAACTCTGGGCGCAAAAGCCATGGCGCGTGAAAACCTTGTCTTCATATACCCGGCCGGCAAATGTCCAGCCCTGGTCACCGGCAAGTTCCTTCATGCGGGTGTGCAGCACTGATAATTGTTCGTGTACGGAGTTTAATCGTCCCGTTGTGGTGGCAAGCCAAGAGGAAAAAGCGTCCATCGACTGGTTGGAAGCGTAGGTATCTTCCGTGCCATCCTCGCTGCCGCCAGCTTCGCAGGTCTTGCCCGTTTCATCCACCAGCAAATCCGGATAGCTGGTGAGAATGACATGCGATGCATCAAACACCGGATCACCCGAATACAGTGGCACTGCCACTTCCAAAGCCTTGGCAAGCCGCGCATAGGCAGCAGGAAGAATATCAGCCATGTTCTGCGCAAACAGTTTGGGCGGCACCGTTGCGCCAAAAAACTTGGCTAATGTGGCAGACGTGCCTTTGCGCAGCGTGGCCCAGGCCACCACATTGGCAAAGCCAATGTCATTGCCGCCTATGGAGAGAAAAACATAATCAACCGAACGGCGGTATTGCCTGTCAGGGCAGGTCCACAGTCCGTCCACCTGCTTTGGCTTCACCACACAAAGCTCGCGCAGCAGCCAGTAGAGTTGCGAATCCCTGGACCCGCCGGAAATGAACCGCGATTGTGTGGGGGCCGCGTCGGCAATGCCGGCCGTTGCCACCCGCTCCACATATTCCTGCGGACCCAAAATGCCGGCTGCAACACTGGCACCGGAACAGGCGTAACCCAAAAACGTAACCGCTGACTGTGGGTTCTCCAGTGCGATCTGCAAGCCAGCGCGCAATTGGTGGCTGTAAAGCGAGCGGTGGCACAGGGTGTCGCTCCAGGCAGCCGAGCCGCTCGCGTCATTATGCAATCTTTTTGGCAGGAGGTTCTGGTAGCGCTGGTCGGCAGCAAATTCCGCCGGCATGTTGGGGTTGCCTTCGCCCGAAGCAAAGCTGTCGCCCAGCCCCACGATGAGAAGGTCATGCACCTGCGCATGCAGCGTAATCGGCTGCTCGCCAACCACATTCACCGAAATATCAGCACCGGCGGGATAAGGCAGCACGGCTTTCACCGTTGCATCACATGGGGCCGTTTGCACCTGGCCGTCACCCACCCGCCATTCGCAATTGAGCTCGCCCACCAGTAAATTGCGTTGTA
>JANMPF010000500.1:0-3845 GCA_031369725.1 Rhodobiaceae bacterium
TCCCGCTGACTTTGCAGCTCAACAGCGGATGATGTTGAAACGTGACGGTGCGTCAGATTGAGAGACCGGTCAGTTTGAAATTCCGATTTTGGACTCAAGAAGTTCACAAAAATACTTTATCAACACTATCGGCCCAACTGAGAAGTTGCGCCGTGATCCTAGTTTGTCCGTTATCAAAAGGGGAAGCTGGTCCTATGGGTTCAATTCGTCCGCTGTGGGCCAATAGCGTTCGTCGGGTCGTTGTTATGATTGGAGAACTGAAAGTATGCCTTGACAAGTTCATTCAGGCAAACTTGACTTTATCTGCGTCAATGCGCCTTGTCCCGCTGACTTTGCAGCTCAACAGCGGATGATGTTGAAACGTGACGGTGCGTCAGATTGAGAGACCGGTCAGTTTGAATATGGGGATAAACATCAAGCGAGTGCGCGATAGATCGTCCACAACCCCCAACCCATCAGCAAAAGTCCTGACAACTGGCTCAATCGATTACCTGCGGGAATCAGCTTTTCGGCAGCCACGTAGAACGCCAGTCCCACGATCCAGCGCACCTCCATGACGCCGCCGTAGAACAGGAGCCCCATCAGCACCCAGCAGCAGCCAAGGCAATAAAGCCCGTGCGACAATCCCATGCGCAATGCGCCGAGATAACCTCTTTGCCAGTTGCGGGCGAAGAACATCAACGGGGTCTGGCACTTGCGCAGGCAGGCAGACTTGAGCGGCGACATCTGGTAGAGGCTGGCTGCGATCAGCAGGCCACCACCCACCACGGAGCTGGTCACCGCCATCATCATCGACAGCGCAATCGTCTGGCTGAGCAGGAGTTGCAGCGTTACGGCGACGGCGGCGAAGCCGCTCCAGATCACGGCGTAACCCGCAGCGAACACGGAGAGCGGTGCAGCCGGAGCTCCGTTTTCGGCAAACTTCCGACTGAGCGCCCCAAAGGCAAGAATGGCTGGTGCGGCCGAAGGCAACATCATCGCCATCATCATGGTCCACCACATAATGAAGAGGAGCAAGGGATAGACGACGGCACCGCCAACAAACGCGCTCGGCATCACAAGCATGTCGCCTAACCGCAAAGTTGCGAACAGACCGATTGCTGCGACCAATGCAAGGCCAGTCAGCACGATCCAGCGTTCGTTTCTTGCAGTGTTTTCAAGTATCGGAACCGGTGGCACGGAACTGCCGGGGTTCAACGAACCACGCCCTGGCCCGTCAGATGTAGCACATTGTGGTGTGCGTGGCGGCCAGTGGTATCAAGTGAAATGGGGCCCTTGGATTTCATCGATCCGCTGGCGAATTCAGCCTCGATGTATTCGAAGCCCTGGCGAAGCGAAATTCGTGCGTGATGGGCATTGCCGGTTACCGGATTGCGGATGGCCTCGGTCTTCACGTCTAGTACACCTGACACTTTGATGTGGCCGTCACAACTTTTCATGTCGGATGCGAATTCGATGGGTTTGAAAATCGGTTCATGCACCTTGTCGCACATCGAGACGAAGACATTGAAAAATGTGGCTCCCGGCTCGGTGTCCTTGCCAGTGATGATCTTCGACAAAGCTACGCGCTGCTCAGGCGTGGCGCGTTCGTCGACGATGGGCTGAAATTCGCCATGGCCCATGTGGATTGCTCCCGGCCAGGCTGCGGTAAAGGCCCAGCGCAGGCCGTCGAGTTTTACTTTGCCATAGTGGCCTTTTTCGATCTGCCCGCCAACAGCCGCACGGCAGTCGCCGTTGGTGGGCAGGGAATTGAACTGGCAGGGGCACCCACATGCGCAGCTACAGGTAGTGATTTCAGGACCGCGGATCATCCATTCGGTAAGCGCCATTTTGTCCTCCTCTGAGCCAAGACCACCGGGACGATCACCTGGATACCACGTTTTGCAAACCGCTGACAGCCCAGCTGTTTCAACCGATGGTTGACTTGCAGTTGGCGACAATGGGTTCGAGAAGGTTTGGAAAGACGGATTAATGTCTGCCAGGGGTCAATCGAAGTACCTTAGTTGACGGGTGCCACCACACAGGGGCCGCTCCTCATTCATAGCAGAGTCCGGTGGCCAGTGTTTCGTCGCAAGCTCACTCTTGCTGGTAATCCCGCCAGCGCTTGAGGAGCATGAGAATGGTCGAGCAATACAACTTACCTGTGACTTTGGTCCGTCAGCCCTGGAATAAAGGAAAGCTCATTGGTGCAAAGCCGCCCCTACGTTCCAAGCATGTCTGGTCAATCCGAACAAAACTGCAAATCGAAAAGCGCAAACGCGATCTTGCACTGTGCAATCTCGCCATCGACAGCAAACTTCGCGGCTGCGATGCCGTCAGCATCAGAGTGGGAGACATTGCACCACATAAGTGCCGAAGGCAACAGATGGGCGAATTCCTATTTATGGTCGAAAAAACACAAACCGATGCCTTTCCACCCGCCATTATGCCCGATTCGCTTCGGAATGGGTTGCAAGTTGCGGTCTCGAACCGAGCCTCTTTGGAACGCATTCACTGAGGCGAACCATGGCGACAATGAATTACAAGCGCACCGGGAATCTGCGTGCAGTTCAATTGTTGCTGGGACACACCAAGATCGAGAGTAGCGTCAGATATCTTGGCATCGAGGTTGAAGATGCCCTTGAAATAGCGGAACAAGTTGACATCTGAAATGAAGGGAAGTGCGGACATACTCTGCCCTCTTAGTTTCAACGGAAACGGGCGAACAGCAGACGTGCCTACCAAGGTTAGGCAATAGACCCATAAAGCCAAAAGGGTGAAGACAGACGGCGAATATCGTTACTCAGGGCGACGATTTGGTTTGACACTTTGCCGTCATAAGTGAAGGTTAGGAGCAGTCCAATCCCGCGCTGAGAGGTGAGATTATGGGTCGATTGAGCCTTCTGCTGATCGGGGTTGTCTTGGGCCTTGCGGCTTTCGTTGCACCCTCAATCGCTGCAGACTACACCAAGCCCGGGCCGTTTGCGGTTGGTCTCCAGAAGTTCACGATCCCCGACATAACTGGCAAGCACCCTATGTTTACCATGGTTTGGTATCCCGCCACCGGTCCTGCCGCCCCAATCTTGAATGCAACGATAGATGCACCTCCGGCGACAACCGGGCCTTATCCGCTGGTGGTCTTGATCCACGGCCTTGGTGGCATAGGCTCTGTGTACAGCACATTGGGTCTGCAACTTGCATCTCAGGGTTTCGTCGTAGCGGCCGCTGACTATGATACCGGACTTTCTGGACCGTTGGAGGCCGGAGTTCTTCTGGAAGATCGGCCGTCTGTCTGGCTGCTCTATGATCGCCCCGTCAATGTGGTCAGGGTGATTGGTTACGCCGATACCTTGACCGCGCCTGGCGGCAAGCTCGCCGGGATCATAGACACCTCCCGCATCGGTGTCTGGGGACATTCGACTGGTGGAACCACCGCGTTCCAGGCGGCAGGCGCCCAGATCGACTTCAAGGCACTAGATGCCTGGTGCTCTGCAAACAAGCAGGACCCTGGTACGTCTGAAAGTTGCCAATTCGTCGGCCACGAGCATGCAGTGGCCGAGCACTATGGCGTCGCTGACCCGTTTGCGGCGCCGCTACCGCCCGTTTGGGACAACCGGGTGGCGGCTCTTGTCACTGGAGCCCCAGGTGGCGAGTTGCACGCGTTTGGCGACAAGGGCGTTGCGGCGGTCAAGGTGCCGGCGCTCATCATGTTCGCTTCTGACGATCACACGGCTTTGCCCAAATATAATGCTCTATGGGCGTATGACGGCATTGGCAGTGAAGACAAGGCCCTGGCGGTGTTTGATCGTGGTGGGCACGCGATGTTCGCCCTCGCATTGAATCCCAAGTTCCATACAGCGACAGCC
>JANMPF010000508.1:0-2224 GCA_031369725.1 Rhodobiaceae bacterium
CCACATTCCAAACCAGGCCCACATCTGCAAGGGCTGTGAGAAGTGCCGCCTTATCCTTGGCATGGCGCAAGGCTGCCATGATTTCAGATTGGGTTGGCAATTCACCTGCGACGCAAAGTCGGGCGCAGATACCTTCAAGTATTTCCTCAGGGGGTGCGCCGAGAAGCTGCACGACAAAATCCGGGTCGCGCAGCATAAGGGCGCGCAAATAGGGAGAGCCACCGGCCACAGATTGCAGGAATGATTTGAGGCCGTGCAGCTTTGCCTGATGGTGGGAGCCGAGATCATCCCAAAAGCGTTCCGCTGCATTTTTGTCAGCCGGTGCAGGTAGATTCGGTTTCAAACGCTGTGCAAATACCCCAGTCATGGGGCCATACTAGCTTTGGACCCGGTGAAGTGGAAGCACCAGCTTGGCGCGCAGACCTGGCTCATTATCCTCAAGAACAAGGGCTGCACCATGGAGTTTCATGACACCCGCCACAAGGCTCAAGCCCAAGCCATTGCCGGGCTTGGTGCGGCTGGAATCCAGACGCACAAACCGGTCGACGACGCGGGCGCGGTCCTCGGCTGGAATACCTGCGCCACGATCTGACACCGTTATCACCACAGCGTCGTCATCCAGCTTTCCGATGATCGAGATTTGCGGCTTGGGATTTTCTTCAGTGACGCCATATTTAAGTGCATTGTCCACAAGATTGCTCAGGGCTTGCGACAATAATTGGCGATCCGCCATTACATTCAAGCCGGGTGCCACATTTACGGCCAGCGTGCCCCCCTCCTCCTCGGCAATGGGTTGGTAGAGTTCGGCCACGTCGGCCACAATGTCATGGGCATCGACATGCTGTAAAAGTTCGCGCGACTGTCCCGCTTCAGCGCGCGCAATGGAGAGCAGCGCGTTGAATGTTTGCAAGAGCCTGTCTGACTCCTCAATCGTCTTGTCGAGGGCGGCCCGGTATTCCGCCTTGCTGTTGGACCGCAGCGCCGATTCCACCCGCGCCCTGAGCCTTGTGAGGGGAGTTTTCAGGTCATGGGCCACGTTGCTGGTGACTTCCTTCATGCCCGTCATCAACCGCTCAATCTGATCGAGCATTTCATTGAGTGAGCGGGCGAGCTTGTCCAATTCGTCGCCATTGCCGGTCACCGGCATGCGCTCGGCCAGATTGCCACCCATGATGCTGCGGCTGGTATCGGTAATGGCATCAACACGGCGCAGAAAATTGCGGCTGGTCAGCAAGCCGCCGCCGAGGCCCAGCACGAGGGCAAAACCCAATGCCCAGTAAAGTGTGCGCTTGATGATATCGCCAAACAGTTTTAATTCCTGCACGTCACGACCCACGATCATTTCGTAGTTGTCATTGAGATCGGCATGAAAGGCCCGCGCCGAGCGGCGCTGCATGGTGGTGCCTACCATGATGTCGAGGGGGAAATCTATCCAGCCCGTTTCATCGATGACCTCCGGCGGCACAGATGCAAGGTTGCCTGCCACGTGTTTACCGTCGGCATCAACCAACAGATAAATGCCGCCGCCGCGTTCAATACTGCGGCGCTGAATGGTGTCGACGATGCCTTGCAGGCCAAGGATGCGATATTGATCGGCCAAGGCCTGCACTTCGGCACGGATGGTTGCATCGTTTTGGCGTTCGAGAAGGCCTGCCGTGTTCCAGAACACATAAGCCAAAATCGCACCCACGGAGAAGGCAAAGACCAGAAGATAGATTGCCGCCAACCGGAAGGTCGACGTTTGGAGAATCTTTGGATTAAATATCACGTATCATGTATCCGGCTCCACGCACGGTTTGCAGAATCGGGCTGTCAAAACCCTTTTCAATCTTCGACCGCAACCTTGAGACATGTACATCTATCACATTGGTTTGCGGATCGAAATGATAGTCCCAGACATTTTCCAGAAGCATGGTGCGGGTCACAATGTGGCCGGCATTGCGCATGAGATATTCGAGCAGCTTGAATTCGCGCGGTTGCAGAAGGATGCTTTGGCCGCCGCGGGTAACACTGCGGGTAAGCAGATCAATTTCAAGGTCGAGGGCTTTCAGCCTGGTTTCCTGGGTTTCCTGGCCGGTGCGGCGGCCCAAGCCCTCGACGCGGGCCAGCAGCTCGGCAAAGGAATAGGGTTTGGCCAAATAATCATCACCACCGGCACGCAGGCCCTTCACACGCTCGTCCACATCGCTCAAGGCGCTCAGGATCAGGACAGGCGTGGTAATGG
>JANMPF010000574.1:0-3784 GCA_031369725.1 Rhodobiaceae bacterium
TGGAGCTCACGTCGCCCAATTTATCCGTGAGTACATAGAAATCCATGAGAGTATCCGATACCGCAACGCCACGCAGGCAGGAGCCGTAGGCGAGTATGGCCACGGCGCCCGCATGCCTCTGGCGCAAGTAATTCGCCATCGTGTGAAGTTCATCCGGCACTTCCCGGGCCAGGGACTTTTCGCAAAATTTTTCGAGCGGTGTCATCTAGCCACAGAGATAGGTGAAAACCGGGCCGGTTTCCACCTTTAGTGCGGCACCTTCCGGCCCATCAAAAAACTCACCATCAATAACATAACTATTGGGGCAGGTGACTTCAAAGTCCTGGCTTGAAAAGCTCAAGGCACCAGGGGGTACTTTACGTTGTTCGGAGCCATACATCATGGGCAGGAGCCAGCGTGGTATGCTTGGCACGGGGTATGGCAAAATAGTGGAGCGGATTGGGCCTGACTTGCCTCCCCAAAATGGCATCGCTCCGAGGGTGAGCTTCTCAAGTGTGGTGGACAGCAGCATGAGTTGTGTCCCGTTACTAATGTCGCGGCCAGCGCTGGAAATTTTGATGAAAAACGGGCGGTCAAATCGCGTTTCATCGTGTGGGTCAGGCTTGGTAAATATGACACGGCCAGCGGTGAGGGCCAAAGTTGCAAAGGTCGCCCAGTTGCCTTTGACACCACGTGCATTGAGCAAGCGCTGGCAAAACAATGTCGCTTCTGCGATGGCTCCGGCGCCCAGGAACATGCCATGCCGAGGCCTGGAATCCCTTGGGTTTACCACCCGCAGGGTCGAGCGGTCTCGCAGGTGGCTGGGTTCCAGATTGCCAATGTATTCAGCCTGTGCCGCGATACTGTGATGCCGGAAGCCCAGATCGGCGGCCGTCATGTTGGTGGTGCCGTGGGGCAGCAGACTGAGACGGGGAATGATCTTAAATGGCTTGCGCTCTGCCAATTCCGTTTGAATGGCATGAATTGTGCCATCGCCCGAACTTATGAAAAGATCAGTTACCCCTTGTTTGGCAAGATCATCCAGAAGGTCGGGAAGCTGTTCAAATTTTTCAAGCACACGGGCGCAAACATTTGGTTTGTTTTTCAGCATTTCGATAAGGCGCAAGCCCTTGCCGCTGGACTTTCCCGCACGTGGATTAATGATCAGACCCGCCCGCTTCAAGCCTTGGTCATCCATGAAGTGAGGTTGCCGCCCCGGCGCTTTTCGGCAAAGGCCTGCAGCAGTTGCACGCCGTGGAGAAGCAAGCAAACAACTGTCCACACAGCTACAGCCAGCAAGCCCCAATCAGGTCTCGCAATGATGGTAAAGAGGGTCAGCAAAATGAGGTTGGGATTGCGCCGGGCAGTGATCTGGCGGAAGAAGGTATCAATGGGCCGCCAAATGTGAATCTCAAGCCCGAGCCATTTAATGGCAATTCCTTCGATGGTGCGCTGAAGAATGTAACCGCCGAGGATGGCTACAATCACGCCCCAGAACAATTCAGCGCTCCAGACAACGCCTGTTGCCTTTAAGCCAAAGGCCCAGGCAATGTACCAAAAAGGCGGATGGACGAGGTCAATACCGTGATCAAATATATCACCCCATTTGCTGGAGGTGAGCGTGGTCCGCGCCAATTTGCCGTCAACAGTGTCAAGAAAAGTCATGGCCCAAGCGAAAAAAAGGCCGGGAATGAATTGCCCGTTCAGGAAAAACCAAAAGGCCAGTGCCGTCATAACGGCACCCATGGTTGTGACCATGTTAGGTGTGATGCCTCGTGGTGCCAAATAGCGCGTGACGTGAAATGCGGGAACCGGCCAAAGATGCTTGGTGACCAGATCAGTGGCACCCTTGTAGGTGCCCATGAACATGCGCCATTCAACGGCGCGCTTGTTCGCAGGTGTCACTGCCATGGCATAGGGCGTTTCGCGTTTGCGCAGCGCCTTCCAGAAATCCGTGTCAAGCTGTGACGGTGCGCGGGCCAATAATTTGGTATTTGCGACGGGTTTTTTCCCCAACATTACATCCACAACAAGTGCCACATCACCCCTACGAACACTTGCCGCAAGCGGCAAGGGTTCGTTGGGGTCATCGCTCAGCAGGAGAAAATATGGGCGTTTCAGCAACACAGGAATAATCGGCTGGTCTATCACTGCATCACCGCGCACCATAATCAGGGGTCCGTTATGCTGTGCAGCGGCCGTCTCGTCAATAATATCCGTGAGGCCGGCTTTGGCGAATTGTTTAATCAAACGTGCTTTCAGCGAAAGTGACCATAGCGTCTCGCCGCCATTGCCAACAATGCAAAGCGCAGGAGAAAAAGTTACAATCGGCTTTGGCTCGGCAACCGGCCTTTTTCTAGTGCGAGACTTTGTTGTCATCCTAAACGCGTTCCATACGAAAGCCGAGGGCTGCCGCGAGGGCACCAAAACTCAGCACTGGAAGCCAAGCAGCCATCCACGGCTTCACAAATCCAAGTTCGCCCATGGTGAGGGCAATTCCATCTACCATGAAAAAAAGAAATCCCAAGCCAACTCCCACGCCAAACAGCATGCCAATGCCCCCGCCCCGGCGAAAGCGGGTGGCAAGCGGAACACAAAGGGCAATCATCACAAGAGTTGCAAAAAATAACGACAAGCGCTTTTGCCACCAGGTTTCATAGACCCAGACGGGCCGAATTCCAAAACCGGAATTTGCAATGAAATAATTGAGATCAGAAAATGTCATTTCTTCGGGGTCACCGGAACGGGCACCAGTCGCTGCCGGTTTCATGGCACCGGAATAGATCATGCTGTCAAGACGGTTGGGTGCCAGATTTTCGCGGTAGTAGACAATTACATTTTTCAAGTCCCAACGGTCGCCATTGAGGTCTGCTTGCTTTGCCACGATTTGCTCGCGCAAAATTCCATTTGGATCCCTGCGAAAAATGATGACATCCTGCAGGACTGTTGCATCTGCATTTGAAGACGAGGCGCGCAATATATCGGGGCCAGACCGCATCCAAATGGGATCGCGTTCACCGAGCTTCAGCTTTTTTTCACCATAGTCAGCAATGCCCCATTCCTTAAGCTGTGGTGCTGTTGCCGGAACAGCCTGATCGCTGAGGAGAAAGTTCAAACCACCGGTCACAAATGCAACGGGCAACAACATAATGATAAGTCGCAAAGGCGAGCCCCCGGCAGCCCAGATTGCAGAAGTTTCATTGCGGTAACTCAATTCGGTGAGCGTCAAAAGAAGTGCCAACAGCATGCTCATTTGTAAAAACGTGGCAAGTGTTGCAGGCGAACGCATCAGGATATACCTGAACATTATGCTCGAATGCCCCCTGTCCAATGCCAGAATTTCCTTTGAATAGGAAACAACTTCAAGCGTGAGTACAAAAATGCTGATACCGAACAATATCCCGAGAAAACGGGTGAGTATCATGCGCGTGAGCATCCAGCCAATTATTTTCATGGGCGCACTCCGGCGCCAAAACGCCTTGCAACGGGTTGCCAATGTTCAGAAATACTGATGCCAATGCTGTCTATCATGTTGCCAATGCGGTCCGGTTTCAAAGTATAGCAGGTTGCATAATAACGCCAAATTGCAAAAACTGTTATCAGAGAAAATGGCAACCACATGGTCAACCATGGCGAAATACCGCTGGAATTCGTTGCCACAGCGCCCTGTTCAATAATTTCGTGAAACGCAACAACCAGAACAAGCGCAATACCAAAACGATAGCCGCGCTGGCTGCGCTGGCGCCCAATGGCGAACGGAATGGCCAGTAACGGCAGCATCAAAAGCGTCAGCACATGTACAAAG
>JANMPF010000589.1:0-3880 GCA_031369725.1 Rhodobiaceae bacterium
CGCAAACCGCGACTGTCAAGAAAAGCGCCATGACCTTGGGTGTCCACCAACCATTTTCCGGCGCCTCCTTAAGGCCAATCAAAAGTGCGGCGAGGCCAACCGCGACATAGATCAATGACGGCCAATCCAGCGTTTTGAAAAGCCGCAATCTTGTTTCACCTTTGGGCAAGCCGAGAAAGCCTGCAACAAGGGTAACAAAGCCGGGCACCAAGTTGATGAGAAAAAGCCAGTGCCATGTATAATTTTGCGTAATCCAGCCTCCAGTGAGGGGGCCAAGGGTAGGTGCTAGAACCGCCAGCAAGCCACCAATTGTTGTTGCCAGGGTTTGATTGAAGCCCTTTCCAAACAGCAAGAATATGGCAGAGAACACCAAGGGAATGAGAACACCACCGGCAAATCCCTGCAACACGCGGCATACGATAAGTGACACAAAATCAAAACTGAACGCACAGCCAACCGAAGCAACCGTAAATGTTAAAATGGCACCGATGAAGAGCCAACGGATGGTGAAAATGCGAATGAGTAGTCCGGTGAGCGGAATTGAAATGATTTCGGCAATCAAATAGGTGGTTTGCACCCAGCTCATGCGGTCTGCACCAATACCCAATGCGTCCTCGATGACGGCAAGTGATGTGACGACGACTTGAATGTCTAGAATCGCCATGAACATGCCAACACAGAGCGCACCATAGCCAAGCCACAAGCCAAATGTTGCTGGCGGTGGCAGAGACGTGTTGGCTTGCAAATCCTTCATGTCGGGCCATGTAGGGGGAAAGCCAAAGGATTAACATCTCTATTCTTGTACGGTGGCATTGGTTTCCCACAGAATCCCATGTCGTGACTTCCAAACGATATATTTTTATGTACAGTTTCTGTCGCCTTTCCCAACAAGCGAGCAATTTACGCGACCATGGACCTCATCCAGCCTTATCTTGATTATTTCACCCATCACCCCACTTGCGCAATTGCCGTGGTGTTCCTAATCGCATTTGGTGAAGCACTGCTCATTATCGGTTTATTTGTGCCTTCAACCGCGGTTCTGGTGGGGGCCGGCATTTTGGTAGGCGCAGGGCATCTGGCATTTTTGCCGGTTTTCCTTGCCGCAACCATCGGTGCCGTTACTGGCGATCAGGTTTCATTTTGGGCAGGGCGCTATTTTGGCGACAGGTTGCGCAGCTTGTGGCCGCTCAACAGATTTCCGCAGTTGGTTGAGCGCGGCGAAGATTTTGTCAAACGTCACGGTGGAAAAAGCATAGCGCTCGGCCGCTTCGTGCCGGGTGTGAAAGCCGTGGTTCCCGGCATTGTTGGCATGTTGGGCATGGGTGAGGTATATTTCCTCACGGTCAATTTCTCCTCTGCCCTGGTATGGTCGGCGGTTCACATCCTGCCCGGTGTCTTGGTCGGGGAGGGGCTGGCACTGGCAGGCGAATTGAGCGGACGTCTGGGGCTCGTGTTGTTGGAGCTCCTCATTCTGCTTGCCATCGCGGGGTGGATTATCAGGCTTTTTGCCGCTGGAATCTCTCCTTATGTTGATCACTTCCTCGAACGTATTTCGAATTGGTCGAAATCCAGCAGTGACCGTTCAATGCACCGGTTTGGCCGGGCTGTTTCGCCGGAAAATCCGCGCTCGCTGCTGATTGTGTTTTTCACAGCGATTGTGCTTTTCGGCGTGATTGCCCTTGTCATATTGGTGAGTGGGGTTGTCGGGCCTGACGCAATGCCGCTGGGCGATCTTTCAATTTACAATTTAATGCGCGATATCAGAAACGCGCCCGCAGATGAAATCATGGTGCCCATTACTTTATTGGGTGACAATTTTGTGCTGCAAGCGATGGTGGCCACAATGGTGGGCTGGCTGGTATGGCGCAGGGCGTGGCGGCCCGCCATTGCCACCACAGCAATTTTCATATTTGCCCAAGTCGCCTATGGCGCGATCGATATTCTTATTCACAGGGCGAGGCCGCTCAACCATTTTGCAGGCCCTGATTCATTTTCATTTCCATCTGGCCATGCCACGATGGCGGCGGTGGCTTTTGGCATTTTGGCGGTTCTTGTCAGCCATTCGATGAGCAGGTGGAGCAGATCACTGGTGTATGCCGCGTGTGGGCTCATCATCATCACCATTTCCTATTCGCGGGTCTATCTCGGCGTTCATTGGACGACAGATGTTCTCGGCGGAATGCTCTTTGGCATGATTTTGGTGGCAGCCTTTGGTGTTACAATTGAAGCAATTCCACCCCGCCGCATCAGGCCCATTGGATTGCTGGTTGTCACCTTTCTGGCATTTGCAATCGCAGGGACCTATCATATCGGCAATGACGTGGAACAAGCTGAAGTCGCTTACGCGCCAATGGAAAAGAATTTCTCCATTGATGCCGCACAATGGCAATCCACGGAGTGGCAGAAACTGCCGGTTCGCCGCATTGATTTGGCTGGCAAGCCGGAAGAGCTTTTCAATTTTCAATGGGCAGGCTCGCTTGACTTGCTGCAGACGCAACTGGCCACACACGGTTGGGTCTTCTCCAAGAAATGGTCATGGCGGGATACCTTTGCCTATCTTGACCCCAATGCGCAGCTTGACACCGTGGCCCCCCGGCCAGCCCTGCATGAGGGCCTCAAAGCCAAGCTGACGATGGTACGGGCGTTGACGAATGACACCAGCCGCCGCCTGGTCTTGCGGGCGTTCAAGACCGATGCCATCCTGACATCGGGGAATGGTGACAAGCCCATCTTCCTTGTCAGCCTGACCCAAGAAAGCATGCGCAAAACCATGCATACCTATGCCTTGCCGGTTCTTGCAGCAGTTGCGGACATCGAACTGAAGCAGACCGAACAGGACGTGATTGCCGCACCAAATATAACGTCGGTCAGGCAACAGCGGTTGGGAGTTGGTGGGGAACTGCTGCTGGTTACCGCTCCTTGAGGTGATTTGTCTGCTTTACGAACACAGATGATTGCGGCATATTCCGCTGGAATTTGAAACCCTGGATGGAATTTGACATGCGCTTTTTGAAGCAGTTTTTCACGTGGTGGAGCGGACAGACCCTGGCTACACGTTTCTTCACATGGCGCCAGGGCGAACAGGTGGGAACCGATGGTGAAGGTAACCGCTACTACCGCGCAAAGTCTGCCATGCCTGACTCAATTGCGGAGCGCCGCTGGGTGATATTCAAGGGTTATTCGGAAGCCTCCGCCATTCCACCGGGGTGGCACGGCTGGATGCACCACCGGGTTGACAAGGTTCCCTCATCATCTGATGCGCCAGACCGGGAATGGCAATTGCCGCACCAGCCCAATCTCACAGGATCAGCAGCGGCCTACCGGCCACCGGGCAGCATTGTTGGTTCGGTGCGGCCAAAGCCAGCCGAACCTGGCTACCAGGCCTGGCGGCCGGAATAGGCTTGGCAATAAGCGGCCACAATTATGTGTTGTCTGTGGTGTTCTCCAGCCCTTAGATAGACCAGAGAATCAAAGGCGAAAAAGTCATGAAGAATTCAACGGTTGAAACACTTATCGGCGCCATGGTGATTGCCATCGCGATGGTTTTTTTCGCGTTTGCCTATAATTCATCAGGTCGCGGCCAACACAGTGCGGGCTACAGGATCTCGGCGGAATTTGACAATGTCGAGGGCGTCAACGTTGGCACCGACATTCGCATGGCGGGAATCAAGATTGGCACGGTTACCGCACAATCCCTGAACCCGCAAAATTATCAGGCAGTCGTGACGATGGCCATTGATCCCAATATCAAGCTGGCCGACGACACGTCTGCCAAGGTCACCTCCGAAGGCCTGTTGGGTGCAAAATTCATAGCACTTGATGCCGGTGGTTCAGACGCGAAATTGGCCGATGGCGGTGTCATCAACTATACGCAAGGTGC
>JANMPF010000591.1:0-1999 GCA_031369725.1 Rhodobiaceae bacterium
GCCCGCTCCATGTTGCAAAAGGCCCAGAATGATGAAGCGCTTTATGAGTGCGGTGCCCATTGGCCCACCGAAATTCATGCCCAGCACGACATGGTGAGGGCGGGCGGCCAACCGTTGCAGGTCCACAACAATTGCTCGGGCAAGCACGCCGGAATGCTGGCCCTGTCGCGCCAGTTGGGTGCCAAATCCGCCGATTATGTAAAGATCGACCACCCTGTCCAGCAGGCCATAGCCAAGACCATTGCCACCTATTGTGACGTGGATATTGAAACCCTGGCCTGGGGCGTTGATGGCTGCTCGGTGCCAACCTGGGCTTATCCCTTGAGTAACATGGCCCTGGGCTTTGCCAAGCTCACCGAAACGCCAACCGGAAAACGCATCATCGAAGCCGTGCGTAAACACCCCTTCATGGTGGCAGGAACGGGACGCTTTGATACCAGACTCATGCAAGCCGTTCCCCGCGCATTTGTAAAAACCGGGGCGGAAGGCGTCTATTGCGGTTGCATTCCCCATGCCAATATCGGCATCGCCCTAAAGTGTGATGATGGTGCTGGCCGTGCCGCCGAAACCGCCATGGCCTCGTTGCTTGCCTCACTGGATGTGTGGACGGCGGAGGAAAAGGCAATCCTCCAGAGTTTCACCCACACTGACCTCAGCAACTGGCGAAAAATCCACGTCGGTGACGTGCACGCGGCTATACCCGGATAACGTTGTCCTTCAACAAAATCACATCAGGCACTTTCGCATTGGGTTTGCCCAGATCATCCGTCTTCGCATCAAGATGGTCCATGCCGACAATGGCAGCTTTCTTCGATCCCGCAATAATGTTATGGGCTATGTAGCTTTGTCCCGCACCTTCGGTCACCGAAGCGATAATCCCTGTGACACAATTTTGAATGAGATTTCCCTGTGCTGAAACATTGCGGGCGTAAGGCCCCCAGCCCATGCCAATGCCGAAGTCAGTGGCATTCTCAACCACATTGCTGCTGATCAAGGTATCCGCTTCAGCATAGATGCCGCCACCCGAAGTCACACCGGCAGTTTTCCCGCCATGAATATTGCGCACGATATTGTTGCTGCACACCGCAAGCCTGCCGCCTTCATTGAAGTTGGTGATTGAAATGCCAAAACCCGCGTCATCAATCATGTTGTTGCTGACAACCGCCCCCTCAAATGCAAACTCCACATAGATCGCCACCTCAAGAGTGCGTGAAATGGAGTTGCCGGTGATCTGGCAATCCGCCCCCGAATTATTGCGAATTGCCGAGTAAGCACAATCTGTTACACGGTTATTCGAAACCACAACATGAGCCGCTTTGAAAATATTGATGCCGTTGCCATTCTGCCCTGAACCACCATCCCTCGCAGCCACCCGTTCAACCCGGTTATTGATAACCAGCGTCCCGTCTTCCGCTTTGTCAGTCGTCCACACCTGAATGCCATTATTGCCGATGTCGTGCACATGGTTGCCGGAAATTTCGAGCCCCCTGGAGTCGCGGGCAAGCAGCGCAGTCTTTTCCTGCAACCTGAATTCATTGCCGCAAATTCGTCCGCCGCTGTTGCCCAGCACCAGGCCATTGTCACCGCCCTCAAATGTGATGCCGCCAATGCGCACGTATTCGGCGCTCTCAATTGTCAGAATGGTGGTGCCTGGCAACGCCATCAGAACCGTATGTCCCGCAACACCTTCGATCTGCAGAGACGCTGTCAACTTTAATCCGGAAACCAGGAATTTCCCCGCTGGCAACCGCAGCACGCCGTCGCGTTCCACTGCACGATCAATGGCCGCCTGCAATTCACGCGTCTGGTCAGACTTGCCATTGCCAGCAATTGCAGCCACCGGCGTTAGGGTTAACCCCGTTCCTGCAGACAAGACAGACCGGCGCGAGAAATTCATTTTGAAACACTCCTGCAAATAGTGCAGCAAGAACCGTGCCTTTAGGGTTCAACAACCAGCTTCGTTGAAGCCTCACCCGGTGCGGCAGTCAGGGATTTGAAA
>JANMPF010000009.1:0-3408 GCA_031369725.1 Rhodobiaceae bacterium
CCCCCTGGAGTCGCGGGCAAGCAGCGCAGTCTTGTCCTGCAACCTGAATTCATTGCCGCAAATTCGTCCGCCGCTGTTGCCCAGCACCAGGCCATAGTCACCGCCCTCAAATGTGATGCCGCCAATGCTCACGTATTCGGCGCTCTCAATTGTCAGAAAGGTGGTGCCTGGCAACGCCATCAGAACCGTATGTCCCGCAACACCTTCGATCTGCAGAGACGCAGTCAACTTTAAGCCGGAAACCAGGAATTTCCCCGCTGGCAACCGCAGCACGCCGTCGCGTTCCGCTGCACGATCAATGGCCGCCTGCAATTCACGGGTCTGGTCAAACTTGCCATTGCCAGCAATTGCAGCCACCGGCGTTAGGGTTAACCCCGTTCCTGCAGACAAGACATACCGGCGCGAGAAATTCATTTTGAAACACTCCTGCAAATAGTGCAGCAAGAACCGTGCCTTTAGGGTTCAACAACCAGCTTCGTTGAAGCCTCACCCGGTGCGGCAGTCAGGGATTTGAAAAGTGCCTTGTAATCCGCACCCGGTTTGACAAGGCAATCTGAATCCACAAATTCGACATCTGCGGCAAATTTGCCGGACTCTTTCAAGTCCTTGCAGGCGATGGGATAGAACAGCAGTTCCTTGGGCTCGGCATCCACGAGAACGTAAATTGCGGGTTTTGCCGCTTCAATCGCCTGCAACGCCCACCAGTTTCCATCTATCGGCACAAAAGAAATTTCCAATTCCGATTTGTCAGCCGTGGCGATGTAATGTTTGGCGTCGGCAACAAAGCTAATCTGGTCCGTGCTCTTGTTCCAGGCATCGCCGGATTTTTCATAGGTTGTAAGCTTGCCGTAACCAGCGAGCAGCAGTTGCGCCTGCGCATCGGTAAACAACGGCGATTTGGCTTGCAGGATACAACCCGAAAGTGCCAGCGCCACAAAGCCTGCAGTGATGGCCCGAAACCAAATCGTCATGAAACACTCCTGTCGCCAACTCAACTCTTAACGCGCTTTTGGGCAAAACCAAGACGCATGTTCAATTGTTCAAGCAAACTGAGCGCTGCATCCGGAATGATCGTTCCCGGCAGGAACACTGCTGCAGCCCCCATGTCCTTCAGGGTTTGCACATCCTCCGGCGGAATGACACCCCCCACCACAAGCATGATGTCGGCCCGCCCGAGCTTTTCCAGTGCTGCTTTCAGCAGCGGAATGTGGCTCAGGTGACCCGCTGTCAGGGTCGAAATCCCCACCATGTGCACGTTTTCTTTCGCGGCCACGCCAGCCACTTCTTCCGGCGTTGCAAACAGCGCACCGATTTTGACGTCAAAGCCAATGTCGGCAAAGGCGGATGCGATAACCTTCTGCCCGCGGTCATGGCCGTCCTGCCCCATCTTGGCCACCAGTATGCGGGGGCGCGATCCCTCGGCATCCGCAAATGCTTCAACAGCGCGCTTTGCTGTTTCGATTTTTTGCAAATCGCGCGATGACGCAAGGTAAACACCTTTTGACACCCGCGTCTGTGCCACATGGCGGCCCCAGGCGTTTTCAAGTGCCAGTGACATTTCCCCAACCGTGGCTTTGGCGCGTGCGGCATCAATGGCAGCGGCCAGCAAATTGCCCGCGCCGGTTTTTGCCACAGCCGAAAGCCGGTCCAGCATGCTTTGGCAAATTGCCGGATCACGTTCGGCTTTGAGGCGCTTGAGTTTTTCAATTTGCATCATGCGCACCGCAGAATTATCCACTTTCAGAATATCAATCCTGGATTGCTCATCCGTGCGATATTTGTTCACGCCTACAACCGTTTGCTCGCCTGAATCAATGCGCGCCTGCGTGCGGGCGGCGGCCTCTTCAATGCGCAGTTTCGGAATGCCGGCGTCAATGGCACGTGCCATGCCGCCCAATTTTTCAATCTCATTAATATGTACCCACGCCTTGGCCATAAGATCAGCAGTAAGCGTCTCCACAAAATAACTTCCACCCCACGGGTCAATTACGCGACAGGTGCCCGCCTCCTGTTGCAGGAACAATTGCGTGTTGCGGGCGATGCGCGCTGAAAAATCCGTGGGCAATGCCAGGGCCTCATCAAGTGAATTGGTATGCAGCGATTGCGTGCCGCCCTGGGTGGCCGCCATCGCCTCTAGGCAGGTGCGGGTTACATTGTTGAACACATCCTGTGCCGCCAGACTCCAGCCACTCGTTTGGCAATGCGTGCGCAACACCAGCGAACGCTCATCGCGTGGGGCAAGGCGCTGCATGAGCGTGGCCCAAATCACCCGTGCCGCCCGCATCTTGGCCACTTCCATGAAGAAGTTCATGCCAATAGCCCAGAAGAAGGAAAGCCGCGGAGCAAATCTGTCAATGTCGAGGCCCGCTGCAACTCCTGCCCGCGCATATTCAAAGCCATCGGCCAAAGTGTATGCCAGTTCCAGATCAGCGGTCGCACCCGCTTCCTGCATGTGATAGCCGGAAATCGAAATCGAGTTGAATTTCGGAATGTGGGATGACGCATATTTGAAAATATCCGAAACCATGCGCATGGAATGCTTGGGCGGATAAATGTAGGTATTGCGCACCATGAATTCTTTCAGAATGTCATTCTGAATGGTGCCGGAAAGTTTTTCAGGAGGAACCCCTTGTTCCTCACCTGCCACAATGAACAGCGCCAGGATGGGCAACACCGCGCCGTTCATCGTCATGGAAACCGTCATCTTGTCCAGTGGAATGCCGGCAAACAACGTGCGCATGTCATAGATGGAATCAATCGCAACACCCGCCATGCCCACATCGCCACTCACCCGTGGATGGTCGGAATCATAGCCCCGATGCGTTGCCAAATCGAAGGCAATGGAAAGCCCCATCTGCCCCGCCGTAAGATTGCGCCGGTAAAAAGCGTTGGAATCTTCAGCCGTGGAAAACCCCGCATATTGCCGGATTGTCCACGGTTGCGAGCTATACATGGAAGGGTAGGGCCCGCGCCGATAAGGAGCGATGCCGGGGTAGGAGTCCACGATGTCTGGGGTGTCGTCAGCCGAATACCTTGCCTTTATGGCAATGCCTTCTGGGGTGAGCCATGGCACATCGGAAAAATCTGGAACGCGGCTCACGACAACACCTCCACTGCCGCTTCAAATTCTTCCCGTAATCGATGGGCTTTGGTTCCGATGATTGGATCACTTGTCTCATTGTTGAAATCAAACGCCGGCAACTTGCCGGCTTTTTCAATTGCCTGAAAAATCTCCCAGGCCCGTTCACACAACTCACGCGTCAGGCTCTCCACATGGCCCGCCCCAGATGCAGCATCGGCAACCCGCCACAGCTGGGCCTCTTCCTGCAGAATAAGTTGCGTATTGCGCGCCATGCGCCGCGCCAAGCGGTTGGGCAATCCCTGCGCAAAAGAAAACGGCAGCACCGT
>JANMPF010000020.1:0-7122 GCA_031369725.1 Rhodobiaceae bacterium
TAGGCGCTGTGCGCGGCAACTTGTAGCGCCAGAACCCATCGCAGGAAAAGCTGCTTGGGTGTTTGGATGACAGACATCAGAGTGGTGAACATTTTCCAATGTGGCAACCTTTGATTTTCTTTAGCCACGGAATCGGCAGTCCGAACACCCAAGCAGCTTTTCCTGCGATGGGTTCTGGCGCTACAAGTTGCCGCGCACAGCGCCTATCCAACTCGAACTTTTCCGCCTGCAACATGGTAAAGCTTGTCGGCCACGCTCGTCCAGGCAGGCCGATGGGTGATTGCGATGATCATATACTTGCCGCCCAGCGCCGCAATGTTCTTGATGATTTCCGCTTCCGTTTTGGGGTCAAGTGCGCTCGTCACCTCATCCAAAATCAGGACCGCAGGATTGCCAACAAGGGCACGGGCAAGGGAGATTCTCTGGCGTTGGCCTCCAGAAAGCTTGCCTCCCATTTCACCCACATTGGTATCAAGCCCTTCAGTAGAGACAGCAGGAAATCAGTCGCGCCGGCCCTTTCAATGGCCGCGAGCACCTCCTCATCGGGGATCGATGTGTCGCCAAATGTAATGTTGTTGCGCACGCTCGCGTGCAGCAGGCTGAGCTCCTGAGGCACATAACCGATCCTCTTGCGCCACTCCTTGATGTTGATATTCCCAATTGCATGCGAACCAATCATGATCTTTCCACTGGAAGGCGAATGGAGCCCAATCAGCAGGTCAATGATCGTGGTTTTGCCAGCTCCCGAAGGGCCGCTGAGCACCGTGATCTTGCCTGGCTTGAATTCCAAATTCACGTCCTGCAGCACTGTCGTTCGGTCATAAGAGAAGCTGACGCCTTGGAATTTGCAGATCTTGTGCATTTCTGGAATAATTTTGCCTCCCGAATTTTCCCGTTGTGACTCGGCTAGTGCGATCAATTGCGTTACCCGCACATAGGCTCCTTCAACCTGAACTGAAACAATCAGAAATTTCTGCAGGCGGGAAAGACTGCCGATAATCTGGTAGAAAACCCAACCGCTGATGGCAAGTTCGGGCAAGGGCGTATTTAGCTTTGTGGATGCTGCATATGCCCCCGCTCCCAATACCAGTGCCATGAGCGCATCGCTACCATTGTTCAACCCCACGCGCGCAAATTCACGATTGATGAGGGTGCGTTTCAGGCGCTTCAGCGTCTTCGTCAGGTTGTCGAACAGTGAATCAAACCGCTGCATGGTTTTCAACGGCTTGATGTTGTTGAGCATGTCCATAACGTAAATCGTCAAGTCTGCTGTCCGGTCAGTCTGCTTGAAACCCGCACGGCGTGCCACGCGCACCAGCCTGCTCGTCAGCAGCGACAAGGCCGATCCAACCAGCAATCCCGCCAGTGCAATGCGCCAATCCACCAGCAGGGCAACAACGGCGGCCGAAGCCGCCTGGAAGGAATAGGAAACAATCTGCGACGCCAGCACATAGGCATCACCCGCCCGGCCCGCGTCATTGCTAATGGCGCTTGCAAAACGACCGCCGCTTTGTTCCACATAGAAACTCCAGCGCGCTTCAAAAATCGCGGCAATCAACCGCCTGCGAAGTGCATTGGCAACCCGGGCAGCTGATATGCCCGCATAGGACAGGGCAGCGAACGACAGCACGGATTTAAGAACCATTAAGCCAATGATCAGCAAGATAAGACTGCTGAGACTTGGCGTAATTCCCAAGCTCTCGACGATTGCCCTGATTTGGAGATTAAGTTTTGAGGAACCTGCTGCATCGCCTCCCGCAAATGCGGTTAACGCCGGAAGCAGCGTGCTTAAGCCAGCGGCTTCGGCCACACCGCCGATGAGCAGGCAAATCAGAACCAAAATCGGTTGTGTATCTTCTGCCTTAAAAAAAATCTTGAATACCTGTTTCATGCAATCCTGGTTTTCGCCACACCCGGAAATTGGCAAGACGACTGGCCCATTAGTGTTGGCTGCCCGCAACTACCACATCAATATTGCTGGCGCCAGTGCATTGAATGGAATGCAAATTTTGCCAACGGGTTTTTTGGCCTAATCTTTTTTCTTTGAAATTTTCCTGGAGGTCAACCTCTGTGCCACTTTCATCTCAACCTCGGGTGCCAATGGTGCATCGGGAAATACGAGGCCCATCGAGATGATCAGCTTGAGTGCATCTTCCACCGTTGTGGCCAGCACCTTTACTTCACCCACATCAGTGAAAAACACATAGCCGCCAGTGGGGTTTGGTGTGGTAGAAATATAGATTGCATACATTGCGCGCCCCTTTTCGAGGCCGATCATGGCACCGTCGATGTCACGCGAAATGAAAGCCAATGAGTAGATGCCCTTTCGCGGCCATTCAACAAGGCAGACTTTTTGGAACGAAGCGCCTTTTTGCAAGAACAGTGTCTCGAATATCTGTTTCGAACCCTTGTAGATGGAACGCACGACAGGCGTGCGGTTCAACAGGTTTTCCCAAATGCTGATGAGTGTGCGGCCAACGAGATTTGCTGCCAAAGCACCAATAAGCGTGATTGAAATAAGCGCGAATATCAGGCCAAAACCCGGTACATTGATTGGCAAATAGGTGTTGGGATTATAGATGTCAGGAATATAGGGCTTCAGCCAGCGATCAAAAATGTTCACAAACCACAAAGTGGCCCAAATGGTTATCGCAATGGGTGCAGTAATCGCAAGCCCTGCGAAAAAATAGGTACGCACCCGGCTAAACAGCGAAACGCGCGGACTGGTTGGCACAGGCTGTGGAGTTTGGTCAGTCATTATGCCTGGTCAAATGCCATGAACTGCACATGTTCCGCAAGACTTCATTCCGCCGAATTTACCCCATCGGCCGGATATTGCCCATCCCACACGCGTGCGCGGGCTTGCGCTTCCAGGCGCTGGTCCTCACTGGCAGCAGAGTTGAGTACGTCATAACGATCAACAATATCCGGAAAATCCGCTGGATTGGTGGATTGGGTGGCAAGGATATACCACATCAAGGCGCGGGTTCTATCCTGCTCCACAAACTTGCCATCCCAGTACAGATCTCCGAGATAAGCTTCTGATTGGGCATGGCGTTTACGGGCTGCTGCAATTAACCATTTGAGGCCTTGCTTGGGGTTTTTCGTAACACCCTGCCCTTTGATGTTCATGATCGCCAGCCCGTAAAAAGCGCTTGGATGGCCATAGGTTGTGGCAATCTTGAGATAGCTGCTCGCGGCAAACTTGTAATCCACCCGAATGCCAGCCGACGGAATCCCCACGCGGTAGTAGTCGGCCACGCGCAATTGTGCATCCACCATGATGCGCAGCTTGTTCATGTCTTTCTCGTCGGGATCAAACGCATCCGCAACACGGCTGTAATAGGAAAACGCCGAGGCATCGTCCTGTGGCACACCACGACCCTTGCGGTACATGTGGCCCAAATACCAATCGGCCACCATATTGCCATCGTCAGATGCCCTGCGGAAAAACTTGATGGCGCGGTCATAATTGCCGTTGCTGTAAGCCTTCTTGGCCTTCTTCAAATCATCGGTCCAAAATGGCGTGATGTCCAAATCCGGCAGGCTGATTTTCGGGATGGCCGGAAGATATGAAAAAAACCCGGCACCATCTTCAGCATGCGCCACTGGCGATAGCCCAAGCACCAGCACTGGCAGAAGTGCAATGACCGCAATTCTAGCCTGGCGTGAAACCAGGTTCACGAAAGGCCTAGATGTCGGCGTAACAAACACCTTCAGCACTTCCTCCGGGATGGGTGACGGCCCCTGAAACAGCGGGGCCAACCTGTTGGGCATATTTCCAAAGTGCGCCGGAACCATAACCGTGGTCCTTCGGCTTCCAACTTTTGCGGCGGGTGGCAAATTCAGCCTCACTCACGTTGCATGAGAGCGTGCCGTTGACGGCATCAAGCGTAATCAAGTCACCATCCCTGAGCAGTCCTATGGGTCCGCCCAATTGCGCTTCGGGGCCCACGTGACCAACACAGAAACCGCGAGTGGCGCCTGAGAAACGGCCATCGGTAATGAGCGCCATCTTCTCGCCCATCCCCTGCCCGTAAAGGGCTGCCGTGGTCGACAGCATTTCGCGCATGCCGGGGCCACCCCTTGGCCCTTCGTAGCGGATGACGAGAACCTCGCCTTCCTTGTATTTTTTCGTCGATACGGCTGCAAAGCATTCTTCCTCTGAATCAAAGCAGTGTGCCGGTCCGGTGAAGGTGAGATTCTTCATGCCCGCCACTTTCACAATGGCACCATCGGGCGCGAGGTTCCCGCGAAGTCCCACAACGCCACCGGTTTTGGTGATGGGCCTGTTGGCAGGATAGATCACGTCTTGATCAGGGTTCCAATTCACCGATGCCATGTTCTCTGCCATGGTGCGGCCGGTCACCGTCATGCAATCGCCATGCATGAAGCCGTGTTCGAGCAAGGTTTTCATGAGCAACGGAATGCCACCCACTTCAAACAGATCCTTGGCTACATATTTGCCACCGGGTTTGAGGTCCGCGATATAGGGCGTGCGTTTGAAAATTTCTGCCACATCAAACAAATCAAACTTGATGCCGCATTCATGGGCAATCGCTGGCAGGTGGAGTGCAGCATTGGTGGAACCACCGGAAGCGGCCACAACTGTTGCGGCATTTTCAAGTGCCTTCAACGTCACGATATCGCGTGGGCGGATATTGTGCGCAATAAGCTCCATTACCTTTTCGCCTGAGGTAAAGCAGAACGTGTCACGGATTTCATAGGGCGCAGGCGCGCCGCATGAGTAAGGCAGTGCCAGGCCAATGGCTTCGGCAACCGTTGCCATGGTATTGGCCGTGAACTGCGCCCCGCAGGATCCTGCAGATGGACACGCCGTCATTTCCAGTGTGTGCAAATCCTCATCCGACATCTCGCCAACGCTATGCTTGCCTACCGCCTCAAACACATCCTGCACAGTGACAGGACGGCCCTTGAAGGTGCCGGGCAAAATTGAACCGCCGTAAATGAACACCGATGGCACGTTCAAACGCACCATCGCCATCATCATGCCGGGCAATGATTTGTCGCAGCCTGCAAGACCCACCAGTCCATCATAGCAATGGCCGCGCATGGTGAGTTCAACCGAGTCCGCGATGCATTCACGCGACACAAGCGAAGCCTTCATGCCCTGGTGGCCCATGGCAATGCCATCGGTAACCGTAATTGTGCAGAACTCGCGCGGAGTGCCACTTGCAGCCGCAACGCCACGCTTCACCGACTGGGCTTGCCGCATGAGGGAGATATTGCAAGGGGCTGCTTCATTCCAGCAGCTCGCCACACCTACAAGCGGCTGGTTGATCTGCTGCTCGTTCAAGCCCATGGCGTAGAGATAAGAGCGGTGCGGCGCGCGTTGCGGTCCAACGGTCACATGGCGGCTCGGTAACTTGGCTTTCGAAAAAACTTTGGCGTCCATTTTTACTTTCCTGTGTCAGCGTTTTTGCTTTGTGTTCTTTGTAACGACAGCACAGCCTTTAGACCTTCTTGTACAGACAAACGGCGGTTCACCCCTGACCCACCCCCGAAAGGTGGCCGTGGGCAAGCCCGCCAGATATTCCCCAGAAGCCCCTTAAGCTTTGATTCCGCAGGTCTCAGCTCCTGCGGAACTCAAACGTAAAAGCCAATTTGGGCGGATGAAAGGTTCATTGTGGCGTGTGGTTAAGGCAATGCCACAATTCGACCCGCTGTGGCTTTTCCGCAACAGGTGCTTTGGCTGTTTCACATTTGGGAATGCCATGGCAGATTGCAGCAATGACAGATTCTCCCGCAACAACAGGCGAGCAAATTCGCGTTGAGTATGTGCCAAGGCCGGGCCTCGGCAAGCTCGCCATCACCAATTTCCTGCTGAATCTGATCACCCTGACAGTTTACCGGTTTTGGGCCAAAACCAACGTGCGGCGGCATATTTGGAGCTGCGTCTACATCAATGGCCAGCCTTTGGAATATACAGGGCATGGCATGGAACTGTTCAAGGGCGCTTTGATCGTGTTTGGGCTGTTCCTTCTGCCTTTTATCTTGTTGATTGCCTTTATCAGCATTTACCTGGGGCCTGGACACCCTGCCTTGTTTGCAGTGCAGGCCCTGCTTTATCTCTTTGTTTTCCTGCTCTGGGGGGCAGCCCTTTACCGCGCGCGGCGCTACCAGCTCTCGCGCACCCTGTGGCGTGGCATTCGCGGAACCCTCGTTGGCTCATCCGTCACTTACAGCCTCACCTATTTCGGCTCCATGATGGCCAGGGGCATGTCGCTCGGCTGGACAACACCTGTGCTGAATACCGTGCTGCAGGAGCAGATTATCGGCGACATGCGCTTTGGCGACATGGCCTTCAAATTCAGGGGCCGCGCCAGCCCGCTTTACCCAACCTATGCCCTGTGCTGGTTTCTGACGATTGCGGCAGTCATTCTTTTCAGCATAATTTTTGGTGCCGAAATTGCAACTCTCGTGGGGCCGGAAGTGACCAAAATATTCAATGAAATATTCAAACCCGACGCGGTTCCAACCACGGCACAAATCTGGACAGTCGGCAGAGTGGCCATGGTGCTGTTGGTGACCTTCATCGCGTTGTTTCTGGTCATTCCCATGTTGTGGGCCGTATATTCCGCCAGGGAACTTGCAACATTCGCCAGTTATACCAGTGCGGGAAATGCCACGTTCAAATTGAATGCCACGCCAGCAAGCCTGATTTCACTTGTTGTCATCAACTTTGTTATCTTGATTTTTACCCTGGGTGTCGCGCGACCCTTCATTCAGCAAAGGCTCATCCGCTACATGTGTGACCGCATCAGTGTCATCGGCACTATTGACGTTGATCACATTACCCAGTCCATGGCCTATGTGGACAGAACTGGAGAAGGACTAGCCGATGCTTTCGATATCAGCGTGATCTGATGGCGATTGAAGCCCGCTACTTTGATGGCGAAACAGCCCGTGACTACAGGGTAAATGTGAGCCTTGATGCAAATGGCATTGCCTTTGTCGGAGATGGTGTTGCGTCGAAATTCTGGAATCTTGCAGGAGTTGGCGCCATTGATACACCGACAAAGGCAATGCCATTTGCATCAAGGCTCACATTTACGCTGTAGTCACGCGCTGTTTCACCATCAAAGTAGCGGGCTTCAATCG
>JANMPF010000065.1:0-2652 GCA_031369725.1 Rhodobiaceae bacterium
GCTGGTGGATGCCCTGCCCAATGCAATAACCTTCGAGAAATTTCCGGATTTGCACAAGCAGGTGATGGGGTTTTTCTCGCTGGCAACCGCTGAATGCATGCATCCGGAAAAGCTCAATGCATTGCTGTGTTGCCTGCCGGATGTGCCAGTGCCAGACGGCATGGGTTATGAAAATATCTTCCGTATTGCCATCGTGGAATTCATGGATGCCCATAATTTCTGCCTCGGCCGGGTGAAGCGTTCGTGCATCCACTTTGTAACACCCACCGGGCAGATCATACCGTTTGAAACCTACAACCTGTTCTACCGCGACGAAGCGGCGCGGCGGCGCATGGCCATTTCGAGAGGTGTTGCATGAAAATACTGCTGATCATCCTATGCGCAATCATGCTGCTGTTTTCGGGTGGCTGTTTCATTTTGCTCGGCGGAAATGTTGGCGCCGTCGGCCTCATTCCGCTTGGTGCTGCCATTTTGAACGGCTTTGTCCTTGCCGCGATCTTTGGCTGGACCAAGGCACCGCCAGTGTTATTTTACATACTTGTTGTGCTGGATGTCATTGTTGCAATTGGCCTGGGCGTTGCCTTGGTTTCCTATGGTGCAAGTGATCCCACAATTTATCCTCCGGGGCTTTTGCTGATTGGCGGATTTGCGCTCAAGGGCCTGTTGACGTGGCTTTATGTGAAGTCGGTTGCCGCCTGATGCCCGTTCTTTTCATCGTGCTTGGCCTGTTGCTGATGTTGTTCGGCGGCGGCTGCACACTTATTGCGGGAGGCGTGCTGTTTTCGGACCCCGGCATGATCATGAATGACCTTGCGAGCATTGTTCCGCTGTATCTGGCCATTGGCCTCGCACCGCTGGTTGGCGGCTTTTTTCTGTTCAGGCATGGCTTGCGGCGGGATCGCGAAAGACGGCAGGTAGCCAAGGCACAAATCGTTGAAACCGATAAAGCTTGAGCCGTGCCCATGAGGCGGTAAAAGACTTTCGTATATTTTTTATTGAGTCTTTTTGGACCTGCGCATGACTGATCTTTTTAGCATCGAAAACCTGTTCACCCTGATTGTGCTGACCGCACTTGAAACGGTGCTGGGTTTTGACAATCTCTTGTACATCACCATTGAAGCCAAACGCGTGTCGCCAGCACAGCAACCCCATGTCAGGCGCGTCGGCACCATTCTTGCGATTGGACTTCGCATTGTGCTGCTGTTTGTCGTTTTGCAACTGATTGCGCTGTTCCAAAATCCGTTCTTCAGTTTCACGACACCGGTCTTTGCGGGTACATTCAATGGGCACAGTGTTATTGTCCTGCTGGGTGGAGCGTTTCTCATTCGCACCGCACTCACGGAAATTCACCACATGCTCACCATCGATGATCTTGAGCATGAAGAAGGCGAGGGGCCGAAACACCGCAGTGTGGCATCGGCGTTGTTCTGGATCCTTGTGATGAACATCGTGTTCTCGTTTGATACGGTGCTTTCTGCGGTGGCGCTCACCAAGAATTTCATTGTGATGTCAGCGGCAATTGTGCTTTCCGGCGCATTGATGGTGTTGCTGGCCGAGCATGTGGCGAATTTTCTGCAGAAGAACCGGCTCTATGAGGTTTTGGGATTGTTCGTTCTGCTGCTGGTTGGGGTCATGCTGATTGCCGAGGGGGGCCATATCGCCCATCTTGCGTTCTTTGGCTATCCTGTCGAGCCGATGGCCAAGAGCACGTTCTATTTCGTGATTGGTGCGTTGGTCATTGTGGATATTCTGCAGGGGCGGTTTCAGAAAAAAATCAGCATCGAAGAGAAGCGGGGCAAGAAAAAGTAGCGTTGCCCTTTTGAGGAGCCTCCGCTAAACCCCGCCTCAACCCATCATTCAGCTTAGGCAATCAATTACATGGCGCGTCAATTCATCTATCATATGCAGGGACTGTCCAAGTCCTATGCTGGCGGTAAAAAAGTGCTCGATAACGTGCACTTGCAGTTCTATCCCGAGGCCAAGATTGGCGTTTTGGGGCCGAACGGCTCGGGCAAATCAACACTGCTCAAAATCATGGCTGGCATTGACAAGGAGTATAATGGCGAGGCGTGGATCGCCGAGGGCGCCACCAGGGGCTATCTCGAGCAGGAACCGCAGCTTGACCCAAGCAAGGACGTGATGGGCAATGTGATGGAAGGGGTGGCGGCCAAGAAGGCCATTCTTGATGAATATAATGCCCTGATGGCCGATTATAATGACGAGAACGCCGAAAAGGCCGGCAAGCTGCAAGACGTGATCGACGCACAAAACCTGTGGGACCTGGAAGCGCAGGTTGAACAGGCAATGGATGCGCTGCGCTGCCCGCCGGGTGAGGCTGGCGTTGAAAACCTTTCCGGCGGTGAAAAGCGCCGTGTCGCCCTGACGCGGTTGTTGCTGGCAAAGCCCGATCTCATTTTGCTTGATGAGCCCACCAACCATCTTGACGCGGAAAGTGTGAATTGGCTTGAGCATCACTTACGCGATTATCCCGGTGCCATTCTCATTGTAACCCATGACCGCTACTTCCTTGACAATGTCACTGGCTGGATTCTTGAGCTGGATCGTGGCCGTGGCATTCCCTATGAAGGCAATTACTCGGCCTATCTTGGCAGAAGACCAAGCGCTATGCCCAGGAAGGCCGCGAGGATGCAG
>JANMPF010000068.1:0-2826 GCA_031369725.1 Rhodobiaceae bacterium
TTGAGCGGGCCCGCAACCTCGCCAAAGTTTTGGCAAAACACGTGGGCTACATGAAGGTCGGCATGGAATTTTTCTATGCCCATGGCGCCAAAGGCTATGAAGCAGTTGCAGCGCAAGGCCTGCCGATCTTTCTCGATCTCAAACTGCACGATATCCCAAATACGGTGGCCTCGGCCATGAAAGCGCTCATGCAGCTCTCACCCCGCCCGGCAATCGTCAACCTCCACGCCCAAGGCGGCCTCGATATGATGAAGGCAGCAGCAGATGCTGTTGACGGGCGCTCCAAACTCATAGCAGTCACCATTCTCACCAGTCTCTCCAACGATGATGTCTGGTCTGCAGGCCTTGATAGGCTGCTGGATACAAGTGCCCATGCAACCAATCTTGCACGGCTTGCAAAAACCGCTGGACTTGATGGTGTCGTGTGCAGCCCCCATGATCTGGCTGGCATTCTTGACGCTGTGGGCAAAGGTTTTCTGACCGTTGTTCCCGGCATTCGCCCCGCTGAGCAAGCAACTCATGACCAGAAGCGAATTGCAACGCCACAGGCCGCGTTAAAAGCTGGTGCCGATATTTTGGTGATTGGGCGAGCGATAACGACCGCTGCCGACCCCGCCGCCGCGGCCCAAAAAATTCTCGATGGCATCGGCCATGGTTAAGGTAAAAATTTGTGGGCTTTCAACGCCAGAATCGGTCGAGACTGCAATCAACGCAGGTGCCAGCTTTGTGGGGTTGGTTTTTTTCGCCAAAAGCCCGCGCAATATTTCTTTGCAAGTGGCAAAAGACCTGGCCAACCAGGCAAGAGGCCGCGCCAAATCTGTGGCCCTCATCGTTGATGAGGATAATGCGACAATCCAAACCATCAACGAAACTGTGAAACCCGACTATTTCCAGGCCCATGGTAATGAAACCCCGCAGCGGATTGGTGAAATTGCCAAACTCACGGCAAAGCCCGTGATCAAGGCCATTAAAGTGGCGGGTGCCGCAGACATACTCGCCGCTGCAAGTTATGACGGCAGGGCAGCCTTCATCCTGTTTGACGCGAAAACACCGGTTACCCTTTTGAATGCCCTGCCGGGCGGCAACGGCATTGCTTTTGACTGGACGCTGGTGGCCAAATCCACCGGCTTCATGCTGTCTGGCGGGCTCAACCCCGAAAACGTCGCAACGGCTATCGAAGTGACGGGCGCTCCCATGGTTGATGTGTCATCAGGTGTGGAATCTGCCCCCGGGTTCAAGGATTTGGGCCTCATTCGGAAATTTATTGAGGCAGCCTTTGCCGCCCGCTAGACTTAAGGTGAAAGTGAGTTTTTATGTCAATGTCACAAGTTAATTCTTACCGCACCGGTCCCGATGAAAAGGGGCTGTTTGGCATATATGGCGGGCGCTTTGTGTCCGAAACCCTGATGCCGCTGATCCTTGAGCTTGAGCAGGCCTACAGGGATGCAAAAGCCGATCCTTCGTTTCAGGCCGAACTCGATGCATTCCTCGAGCATTACGTGGGCCGCCCGAGTCCACTCTATTATGCTGAACGCATGACTGAGCATTTGGGTGGTGCAAAAATTTATTTCAAGCGTGATGAACTCAATCACACCGGCGCCCACAAGATCAATAACGTGATGGGCCAAATCCTGCTCGCCCGCCGCATGGGTAAAAAGCGCATCATCGCCGAGACCGGCGCTGGCCAGCATGGTGTCGCAACCGCAACCGCCTGTGCGAGGTTTGGTCTGGAATGTATTGTTTACATGGGCGAAGTGGACATCCAGCGCCAGAAACCCAACGTGTTCCGCATGAAGCTGCTTGGCGCTAAGGTCGTGCCCGCCCTTTCGGGTTCGCGCACCCTGAAGGATGCGTTGAATGAAGCTTTGCGTGATTGGGTGGCCAATGTTGACGACACTTTTTACTGCATCGGCACAGTAGCCGGCCCCCACCCTTATCCTGAAATGGTGCGCGATTTCCAGTGTGTCATCGGCAATGAAACCAAGCGGCAAATGCAGGCCCGCGAGGGCCGCTTGCCGGACACACTGGTTGCCGCCATCGGCGGCGGTTCAAATGCCATGGGCCTGTTCCATCCCTTCCTTGATGACAAAAGCGTTGAAATCATCGGCGTCGAGGCTGCAGGTCTTGGCCTTCGCACCAAGAAGCATGCAGCCTCCATCACTGGCGGCAGGCCTGGTGTTCTGCATGGCAACCGCACCTATCTCCTGATGAATGATGACGGCCAGATCACCGAAGGCCACTCCATTTCAGCAGGCCTTGATTATCCCGGCATCGGTCCTGAACATTCCTGGCTGCACGACATGAAACGCGTGCAATATGTGTCGGCCACCGACAGGCAGGCCCTTGCTGCCTTCCAGCTCTGTTGCAAACTGGAAGGCATCATTCCAGCTCTCGAGCCATCGCACGCATTGGCCCACGTGATGAAAATTGCACCGGACCTGCCGAAAGACCATTTGATGGTGATGAACCTGTGTGGCCGCGGCGACAAGGATATTTTCACCGTGGCAGATATTCTTGGGGTGAAGCTGTGAGTGACCGTATTGAAAAACGCTTTGCCGACTTGAGGCTGCAAGGTCGGGCCGGTCTCGTGACATTTGTGATCGCGGGCGATCCGGATTTCGAAACCTCGCTGAAAATCATTGAGGGCCTGCCGAAGGCTGGTGCTGATATCATTGAGTTTGGCATGCCCTTTACCGACCCCATGGCCGATGGCCCTGCCATTCAGGCGGCTGGCCTTCGCTCACTTCATGGAGGCCACACCATGAAGAAGACTTTGAAGTTGGTAAAGGCATTCCGGGCCAAGGACAAGGAAACGCCGATCGTGCT
>JANMPF010000074.1:0-2257 GCA_031369725.1 Rhodobiaceae bacterium
GAACTCTACACCGATATTTACAAGTCAGCCTGAGAGACGGGAGCCAACAATGCCGAGTATCTTAATGCCCGCCCTGTCGCCCACCATGGAAGAAGGCAAGGTTTCCAAATGGCTTAAAAAAGTTGGCGACACCATCAAGTCTGGCGATGTGCTGGCCGAGATTGAAACCGACAAGGCCACGATGGAAGTGGAAGCTATTGACGAGGGTATTCTTTCCGCAATCCTGGTTCCTGAGGGAACTGATAATGTGAAAGTGAATACGGCTATTGCGGTGATTGGTGAGGCTGACGCAGCCGCCCCCTCATCCGGCGCAGTAGCACCACCTTCTCCCTCAGGGGGAGAAGGAAGTAAAGCAACCCCAGTCCCCCCTTCTCCCCTTGCGGGAGAAGGTGCCCGAAGGGCGGATGAGGGGGCCAAGCTCTCCGACGCTGAAATTCCCGAAGGCACCGAGATGGTGACCATGACGGTGCGTGAAGCCATCCGCGCTGCCATGTCGGAGGAAATGCGCCGGGATGGCGATGTGTTCCTCATGGGCGAGGAAGTAGGCGAGTATCAGGGCGCTTACAAAATCAGCCAGGGCATGCTGGATGAATTTGGTCCAGCCCGGGTGATCGACACGCCGATTACCGAGCATGGCTTTACCGGCATTGCAACGGGTGCGGCTTTTGCGGGCTTGAAACCCATTGTGGAATTCATGACGTTCAATTTCGCCATGCAGGCGATTGACCATATTATCAATTCTGCCGCCAAGACCTTGTATATGTCGGGAGGGCAGATGGGGTGTCCGATTGTGTTCCGTGGTCCCAATGGTGCTGCGGCGCGTGTAGGCGCGCAACACAGCCAGGACTATGCGGCGTGGTATTCGCAAGTCCCCGGTCTCAAAGTTGTGATGCCTTACACCGCTGCGGATGCCAAGGGCTTGATGAAATCCGCCATTCGTGATCCGAACCCCGTGATCTTTCTGGAAAACGAAATTCTTTACGGCAAAAGCTTTGAAGTGCCAAAGCTGGATGACTGGATTGTGCCCATCGGCAGGGCGAAGATTGCGCGGGTCGGCAAACATGTGACCATCGTTTCATTCGGCATCGGCATGACTTACTCACTCGCTGCAGCGGACAAACTCGCCGCTGAAGGTATTGAAGCGGAAGTTATTGACCTTCGCACCATCCGCCCGATGGATTTGGCAACTGTGATTGAGAGTGTCAAAAAAACCAACCGCTGTGTTGCGGTGGAAGAGGGCTATCCGCAATTTTCTGTCACTTCCGAAATTGCCGCCCAAGTCATGACCCATGCGTTTGATTATCTCGACGCGCCGGTTGCCCGCGTGGCCGGCAAGGATGTGCCGATGCCATACGCTGCCAATCTGGAAAAACTGGCGCTGCCCAATGTTGATGACGTGGTGGCCGCTGCAAAAGGAGTTCTCTATGTCTGATCACGACCAGCATCACCACCATAACCACGACCACGAAACCCATCCCCACCAATTGCAGCCACCGCATGAAGTGTTTCATGATGAAAAGGCTGGCGAGCTGGTGCGCGCCTGGATTACCCATGGCAACTTGAGCCTGTCGCTGAATGCCATGGCGTTTGGCAAGGTGGATGTCTGGGGGCATGTGCTGGCGGGGATGGCCGAACAGGTTGCAGCGTCTTGCGCTGAAATGGGCCACGGCACCACGGCCAGCAATCTGGAAGAGATCCGCAAGAACATTATCGCCGATTTGGCCAAGGCAACGGCCAAGTATTCTGTTCTTTCCAACAAGACATAAGTGAGGCCGCGCCATGCCCGTGCAAATTCTGATGCCAGCCCTTTCGCCCACCATGGAAAAGGGCAAGCTTGCCAAATGGTTGAAGAAAGAGGGCGACAAGGTGAAATCCGGCGATGTGCTGGCGGAAATCGAAACCGACAAGGCAACGATGGAGGTTGAAGCCATTGACGAAGGCACCTTGGGCAAGATTCTGGTGGCTGAAGGCACGGATGATGTTTTGGTGAATGCACCGATTGCGATTATTTTGGGGGAAGGGGAGAAGTTGTCTGACGCGTCATTCGAGACGCCCGCTGCGCGGGCTCCTCAGGATGAGGGGAAGAATAAAGTTGCAGCAACTCCAACGACCCCTCACCCTGAGGTGCCAACGCAGGCGGCCTCGAAGGGCGACGGCAACCGCGTTTTTGCCTCTCCGCTTGCTCGGCGTATTGCAAAACAGAAAGGTGTTGATCTTGCTGCTGTGCAAGGCTCCGGGCCCCATGGCCGTATTGTTC
>JANMPF010000077.1:0-2613 GCA_031369725.1 Rhodobiaceae bacterium
ATGTATCCCGATTACGAGGGCGACATGCGGGTGGATGGCAAACATGTGCATTTCCGCTCGGCGCGCGACGCGCTGGCGGCGGGTATCGGCATGGTGCACCAGGAACTTTCAACCATTCCGGATTTGACGGTTGCTGAAAATGTCTTCCTTGGGCATCAACCACTCACCAAGCTTGGCACGGTTGATTGGTCGCGCATCAATAGTGAGGCAGCACGGCTTATCGCCAGCCTTGGTCTTGATATTGACCCCAAAACCCGCATGGGTTCGCTGCCGGTCGGGCTGCAACAGCTTGTGGAACTTTCCCGCGTATTGTTTTCCGGTGCCCGCATCATCATTTTGGATGAACCAACTTCGGCGCTGTCACCGCCTGAAGTAAAGCGCCTCTTTGATGTCCTGCGGAAGATCAAGGCTGAAGGGCGCGGTATTATTTTCATCTCGCACTTTCTCGACGACGTGCTGGAGATTTCGGATACTGTCACGGTTTTCCGCAACGGCCGGAAAGTGGCCACCGAGCCTGCGACCACTCTCAGCAAGGATGCGGTGATCTCCCACATGATTGGTCGGGGCTCGATCGGCATGCACATGGGTGAAAGTGCCAAACTCAAGGGCGATGACGCAAAGCCCGTGGTGCTGGCGGCGGAAGCCATCGGCGATGGCAAGCTGTTGCGCGATGTTTCTCTCAAATTGCGGGCCGGCGAGATTACCGGTGTTTATGGGTTCATGGGTTGCGGGCAAATTGAACTGGCGCGTGCGCTATTTGGAAAGATCAGGTTGAAGAGGGGCCGTTTCCTGCTGAATGGTTTGCCGAAGTCCTTCAAGTCGACGGCGGCAGCACGGGTGGAAGGCATTGCCTTTGTGCCGGAAAACCGCCGCATGATGCTGTTTCGCACCGAACCTGTTTACAAGAATGTTTCGATTGCCATTCTGGACCGCATCCACCGGGTGCTTCTCAAGCCGAAATCCGAGCGCCAGATTGCAGGTGCGCGCACCACTGACCTGCAAATCAGGCCACCAAATCCAAATATGATGCTGGGTTCGCTTTCAGGCGGCAACCAGCAGAAGGTGGCGCTGGCCAAATGGCTTACGCATCTTCCCAAAGTGCTCATCCTTTCGGAGCCCACACGCGGCATGGACGTGGGTGCCAAGGAGGACGTCATTCGCATTGTGAAGGACTTGCGCGACAGGGGGGTTGCCATTCTGGTGCTGTCAACGGAGCCGGAAACCATCCTGACGCTGGCAGACCGCGTGAGTGTATTGCGCAAAGGCACTGTGGCCAAGGAATTCAATGGCGGAACAATCCACAAGGCCGACCTTCTGGCGGCGGCATAGGGAATGGCAGAAATGAATGCGACCGAAGTTCACAAGCCCAGCCGCCTCAAAGGCTTGCTGAAAGACCAATTGAGAAACATTGCGCCGGTGTTTACGCTGCTGGCGCTTGTCATCTTCTTCACAGTGGCAAGCTCATCGTTTTTGACGATGGTCAATTTCATGAATATCCTTTCACAGATTTCCATTACGGCGATTATTGCAGTTGGCCTCACCTATGTCATTCTCACGTCCGAGATTGACCTTTCGGTGGCAGCCGTTGCCAATGCGGTTGGCATTGCGGTTGCCTATTTCACGCTGCAACCGGATTACGTGAATATCGCCAACCTGCCGTTGCCGGGTATTATCGCAATTGTCCTTACCTTGCTGAGTGCACTTGCCTTTGGTCTGGTCACCGCATTTGGCGTGACATGGATTGGCATTCCATCCTTCATCATGACGCTGGCCATCATGCAGATTGCCAATGGCGTGTCGGCACTTCTGGTGCGTGGGCAGATTGCCTATTCATACCCTGATCTCATTACAGCACTCGGCTCAGGCTCGATTTTCGGGATACGGTGGACCATTATCGTCGCTGTTATTTTCCTGGGCGTTGGCCACCTTGTGCTCACTTACACGCGGTTTGGCCGCTATATTTACATGACGGGCGGCAACCGCGAGGCGGCGGAATACTCCGGTGTCAATGTGAAATTCATCATCGGCTCAGTGATGGTGATATCGGCCATGTGTTCGGGCATTGCAGGCATGCTGGCAGTTGCCTATTTCGGTTCTGCCCAGCAAAACCAGTTTGACAGTTACCTGCTTGATGCCATTGCCGCGGTGGTGGTGGGCGGCACCAGCCTGTTTGGCGGGCGCGGCGGCATTGGCAATACCATCATTGGCCTTTTGGTTCTCGGCGTGTTGAACAACGGGCTTGACCACATCCAGATCGACAGCTTCCTGAAAATCCTCATTCGAGGCCTGATCCTGCTGGCGGCGCTGATCATCAATGTTTACGCGCAGAAGCTCAAGGAGAACGAGTAAAGAAAGTCCCGTCATTCCGGCGTCCCAACAGTTGTTCCTTCTCCCCTCGAGGGAGAAGGTCCGGCAACGCCGGGGTTGAGGGGGCTGTGCAGGATAAAGTGGAGTTGGTTGAACCATTTTTGAAGTCCAGCCGGTGTGGATAGCTATGCCCGCTCCGGAAACAGTGCTTTCAAACCTTCCGGTGATGCAAGTGCCACCCCTCGTTCGGTGATCAGCCCGGTAACAAGCCGGGCTGGCGTTACGTCGAATGCGGGGTTTGCGGCA